>CAYQBW010000587.1:0-2444 GCA_964415725.1 uncultured Planctomycetia bacterium | reverse complement strand
CAGCTGGGTCACCCGCTCGGGGGGGACGTGGGGGTAGGCGGGCTGGTCCTCGGGGTTGCACTGGGAGATCTCCCAGTTCTGGCAGTTCAGGCAGTGCAGGTTGCAGCCCACGCAGGCCACGGACAGCACCCCCGTTCCCGGCAGGAAGTGGTTGAGGGGCTTCTTCTCGATCGGGTCCAGGGCCTTCCAGACCACGGGCCTGCCGTAGACCACGGTGTAGAGCTTCCCCTCCAGGTGGATCCGGATCCGGCAGTCCCCCGCGTATCCCTCGGGGATCCTGCACCCCTTGGGGCAGAGCCAGCACTGGATGGGTGGAAACCGCTCCATGCCGCCATGGTAACCCCGGGCCGGCGCCTCCCGTCAGGGGGGCGCCGGCGGAAAAGGACTCATCCGGCTCCCAGGCCGTGGCGCCTCCCGCCCGAGGAATCGGCGTCCCTTGGGTGGATGAAGTCCTCCAGCCAGTAGGCGTCCGGGTTGGAGGGGTAGGAAACGATCCGGCCCTGGTAGGCCGGGTTGGCGGCCCGGTGGTAGCGGAAGAGCACCCGCCCCTGGTGCTTTCCCAGGATCTCGAGCTTGCCCTTGGCATGGGACATGACGTAACGGACCCTGGATGCGAGGCCCGTGCACCTTCCCTGTGCCGTATAAAAGATCCGGATTCCTTCCTCGATTGGAACGGCGTAGATTGCGTTTCCCCGGGTGGGCCGGCACTGGAAGACGTAGTAGGGCGGGACGCCGGCGGCGGCGAGGGAGCGGAAGAGCTCCTCCAGGACGTCGGGGTGGTCGTTCACGCCCCGGATCAGCGGGGTCTGGTTGGCCAGGAGTGCCCCGGCCGAGGAGAGGATGTCCAGGGCTTCCAGGGCCGGGGGCGTGAGTTCCCTCGGGTGGAGGAAGTGGGTGATCACGTAGAGCCGGCGGTCTCTCCGGCTGTAGCGCCGGACCAGTTCCGGGAGTTCGGGGTCCCGGAGGATCCGGAAAGGGTTGTAGGCGGGAACCTTGCTTCCGATTCTAATTGTCCTGATATGAGGGATCCCGTCCAGGGTGGAGATGATCCGATCGAGCGTCTTCGTGGGGAGGGTCAAGGGGTCCCCCCCGGTGACGAGGACGCTGGTGATCTCCTCGTGCTCGCGCAGGTACCTGGCGGCGCGGGGAAGGCTGGAAAGGGTGTATTTGGGCCGTTTTCCGCCTTCTTTCAGGAAAAGCCTCTTCCTGAAGCAATAGCGGCACAGCCCCGCGCAGGCGCTGGTGACCAGCAGGAGGGCCGTCTGGCGGTACTTGTGCTGGAGGCCCGGCGCCACGGTGTAGTCCTTTTCCCGGGAGGGATCCATGTCGCCCGCCCCGAAGAACTCCTCTGGGTGGGGAACGACGATCCTCCGGATGGGATCGTCCGGGTCCTCCCAGTCCACCAGCGAAAGGTAGTAATCGTTGGAGAGGAATGGGTAGCGTTCCGCCACCGCCTGGATCCGGGCGAGGGTTCTCGCGTCCTGGATCGGAAGTTTGCGCACATCGTTTATGGTCTTGGGTCTTTTCATGGTCCTCCTTTCCTTTCCCTCCTTCCCGGGGCCTTCGCCGAGCTTTCCCCCCCCGCGCTTTTCCCGTAGAGCCTTATAAGGATGCCATGAGAGGCCTCCCCCTGTCAAGGTCGTGGAAGGGGATTTCTTGGGGCGTCTTTGGGATATTCTTTGTAAGGGATCTGTATGCGGTGCCGGGTTCCCCGGGGCGGAGCCTGCCGGAGCGCCTCTTGTGGTGGATTCGCCGGACCTGCGTCACATGTTGGGGCAAGGGAAGTTCGAAAAAGGTTTTTCCCGGAGCCTTCAAGAAGGGAAGATCCGGGAAGAGGCGGCGAAAGGAGGCCGGATTTTGGAAAGAATCGAGACGGAGGTTCTCTTCCGGAACCCTTGGCACGCCTACCGGCGGGACAGGGTGCGCCGGCGGGACGGCTCGGAGGGGGACTACTTCTACGTGGACCACCCCTCCTCGGTGGCGGTGATCGGTTCGTTCCGGGATGAAACGGTCCTGGTGCAACGGACTTTCAGGTATTTGTTCGGGAGATGGCTCCCCCAGGTGGTGCTGGGGCACACCCGGCCCGAGGAGGACCAGCTCGAGGAAGCCAGGAGAGAACTCCGGGAAGAGACGGGGTTCCTGGCGGAGGAGCTGGTCCACCTGGGGGACTTCACCCCCTACAGCGGGGTCAGCAACGAGGTGTGCCACGTCTTCCTGGCCCGGGACCTGGTGGAAGTCGGGGCCGACCCGGAGCCCACCGAGGAGATGGAGGTCCTCCGGTTGCCCCGGGAAGAGGCCCGATCCTTTTTGTTCTCCGGGCCCCTCCTGGACGGACAGAGCCTCTCCGCATGGGCCCTCTACGAGGCCTGGCTGGCGGGAGGGAGCCGGGAAAGGGGGAAGGGATGATCCGGGTGGGCCTGGTGCAGACCCGGCCGGAGAGGGGC
>CAYQBW010000586.1:0-2445 GCA_964415725.1 uncultured Planctomycetia bacterium | reverse complement strand
GGTGGGCGAAGCCCCCTTGGGCCCCCCCCTCCCGCGGGGGCACGGCGTCCACCTCCCCCACCCGGAACTCCAGCCGGGCCGGAACCTTGCCCTCCAGGGCCCGGCGGGCCTTCTCCAGCATGGCCGGCGAATGGTCCACCAGGATCACCCGGGCCGCCCGGGTGGCCAGGACCCGGGCCATGAAGCCGGCGCCGCACCCCACGTCCACCAGGGTCTTTCCCGGATCCACCAGGAAAGAAAGGGCCTGGTGGCGAAGCCCCGAGCCTTTGAGCCTGGGTTCCAGGCTCTCCCACCGGCCGGCAGCGGCGTCGAAGAAGGCCCGGGACCTCCGGCGGCGGGCCTCCAGGACCTTCTCGAGCCGCAGGATGTCTCCCTTGGTGGGACGTAAGTCCTTTTCCGCCAAGGATTCCAGGGCTTGAAGCACGCCCGGCCCAACCCGGCCGTCGCCGGGCCTCTCCAGGGCGCAGAAGGTCCAGGCCCCTTCCCGGCGGACCCGCACCAGGCCGCAGTCCCTGAGAAGCTTGAGGTGATGGGAGACCCGGGGCTGGGCCACACCCAGGACCTGAGCCAATTCCCCAACGGCAAGCTCGGCCCGGCCCAGGAGGGCCAGAATCCGGAGCCGCAGGGGATCTCCCAGGGCTTTCAAGGTTTCTACCAGGGCGGGGTCCATATTGATCAAGATATCTTTATCTTTCGATATTTCAACGGCTCAACCCAAACTTTTCCATCCCGTTTTCCCTGGTCTTTCTCCTCCGGGAACCCAGGCCCGCCAGGAATTCCCGGTCTTCCTGGGAGGCGGGGGAATGAAGAATCCGGTCCCCCTTGCAAGGCCCGGCTCACCCGGCCCTCCTCAAGAGTTCCCGCCTTCCCCTCCGATCATGGAGGAGAAGAAGCCTCCGCCGGGATGGGGAACCCGGCCGAAGCGCGAAGCCCAGAGCCAGGAAGTAGACCCATGCTCCACGCCAACCGGGTCCGCCACGCGGAACTCCTTCTTTTGCTGGATCTTACGGGAGTGGCCTTCGCCTCGTGGCTGGCCCGAAGAGCCACGATCTACCTGACGGGCGTGACCCATCCGGAATGGGCGGACATCCTTTTCTTCACCCTCACGGCCCTTTCCTGGACCCTCTTTGGGAGCAAGCTTCACCTCTACGACAACAAGCGAACCGACGCGATCCCCTCGGAGGCTCTCTCCGCCCTGGCAACCCTCTTCCTCTCCATGGCGGTGGGCGTCCTGGCGGTCCAACTCCTGGCGGACCTGGAGAAGCGAAGGATCTTCTACTGCGCTTTCGCGGTAACAGGGCTGAGCACCAACGTTCTGGGCAGGTTCCTCTTCTACACACTGGTGCGGGCCTTGCGCCGGGCCGGAAAGGATCGCAGGAGGGTGCTGGTCATCGGCCGGAACCCTTCGGTCTACGCCCTCCTGGAGTCCATCGAAGAGAACCCCCACTTCGGGGTCGAAGTGGTGGGTGTCCTGGACGCCCCGGTGGAGATGGCCGGAGAACACCCTTCGGCGGCTCTCCCCCTCCCGGGGGGCGCCAAGGAGCTGGGCTCGACCAAGGACCTGAGGCGCATCCTTTCGGAAGGATCGGTGGACGAAGTGCTGGTCCTCCTGCCCCTCAAGTCCTTTTACTCCCTGGTGGAAGAGATCCTGAAAACCTGCCAGGAGGCCGGAATCGTCACCAAGCTGGCGCCGGACCTCTTCGACGTCAACATCGCCCGGCGCACCATTTCCTGGGTGGGAGACGTGCCCTTCCTCACCTACTTCACGGGCCCCAAGGAAACCCTGGAGCTCACCATCAAGCGCCTGATCGACATGGTGGTCTCCGCCACGGCCCTGGTCGTTCTTTCTCCGCTCATGGGTGCAATCGCCCTGGCAGTAAAACTCACCTCCCCCGGGCCGGTCTTCTTCCGCCAGACCCGGGCCGGCCTCAACGGACGCCTTTTCACCATGCTCAAGTTCCGTTCCATGTATATCGACGCCGAGGAGCGGAAGAAGGAACTCCTGGCCCACAACGAAATGGACGGCCCCGTCTTCAAGATGGAGAAGGACCCGCGCATCACCCCCGTGGGAAGGATCCTCCGCAAGTTCAGCCTGGACGAGCTTCCCCAGCTCATCAACGTCCTGAAAGGCGAAATGAGCCTGGTCGGGCCCAGGCCGCCCGTTCCCGAAGAGGTGGAAAAATACGACTGGTGGCAGCGCAGGCGCCTGAGCTTCCGCCCGGGGCTCACCTGCATCTGGCAGGTCTCCGGAAGGAACAAGATCGGTTTCAAGGAATGGATGGAGATGGACCTGGCCTACATCGACAACTGGTCCCTGGCCCTGGACTTCATCCTCCTTCTCCGGACCATCCCCGTGGTCCTCTCCGGCCGGGGGGCTTCCTGAAAAACCCTTCCCTCGTTGAAATCCCTCTTTTCCCCGCCCGGCCCGGCCGGGACAATCAGGGG
>CAYQBW010000585.1:0-2445 GCA_964415725.1 uncultured Planctomycetia bacterium | reverse complement strand
CACCCCCCACAGATACCCCCCGGCGGCGACACCAGCTACCCCGGCTTCCTCCTCCGCGGCCACACCCTCTGGATCTCCTACTACTCCAGCCACCAAGGAAAGACCGCCGTCTACCTGGCCCGGTCGGCCTTCCCTTTTTGAATTAATTTCATCCGTATCCGGCGGGGAAGCTTCCCGCGTCCCCTGGAAGGGCTGTCTTTTTTCCTCCCCTTCCCTTCCTTCTTCACAAGGAGAACCACTTCGTTGATCTCGTTTTTTCCCTTTTTCAAGAGAGGGTACTGGATCTCCAGTTCGTCGGATTCCACTTTCAGGATCCTGGACCCGCCTGGGAGGAGGAAAACCCTCAAACCCGGTTCTTTTCGGTCTTCATCCACAGGAAGGTACTCGATGCAGTTTTCCCCTCCTGTGACCGCGTCGATCCAGAAGCCGGAGACCTGGTGCCCATTTTTATCGAAGGCCTTCACCATGTAGAGATCGATCTTGCCTTGGAGAGGGATATCCAACCTCAAGCGCCCCCCATCAAAGACTTGGATCCTCTTTTCCCAAAGGTCTCTCTTTCTCGCGCGAACGGAAATTTTCCAGGTCCCGGCCGAGGGAAGACAAAGACGATATCTCCCCCTGGTGGAAGACTCCCACTTGAGATAGGACCGCACAAGGTCTTCTCCCTTCTTGACGGCAACCACGCAAAGGTCCCCCAAGGAAACGCCCCGGTCCACCTCCACCAGGCCCTCAACGACAGGAAGTTTCTTCATCCGGAAGAGAAGCCCCGTCTCACCTGGATCGATTCTCCCCGATACTTCCCGGTATCCGTCCTTGACCAGGGTGATCTTCAAAGCGCCCAGGATCCCTCCTATCGGTGTTCCCCGGATCAGGAATTTTCCTTCCGAATCAGTATAGCCGTGGAACAGGTCCCTCCCTTCCTTGCCTCCACTGAGAGCTTCTTCCTCAAGGACGACCCGCGCATGGCTCACCCCTTTGCCCTTGTCATCCAAAACCTTTCCCCCGGCCAGGGCCCGCATCTCCCGGAAATAGACATCGCCGAAAAAGAAATCCCCTTCCCCGCGCGCTCCCGGAAACCTCACGACACATTGGAGCCCTCGAGGCATCCCGTCCAGGCCCGTTCTCTTCCACGCCGTGATCCGATAGAGGCAATCATAGGATTTTTGGGGGAAGAAAAAGAAGCCTTTGCTGTCCGTTAGAATCGTTTTAGTCCAGTAATAATCAAAATGGTTACGAGAAAAAGCACCTCTTTCGAAAAAAAGAACCTGCTCGGTAAGGGGTCTTCCCTTTCTGTCCAAGGCCCTTGCCCGAATTCTCGGCCGAACATGGATGACAATTTCTCCCCATTTACTTTCCCCTGGAACTTTGGGCCCTTCCCATGAATGGAAGGCTTGAATAAATTCATTGCCCTTTTCGAGAGGGAAGGCTTCCAGCCGGGAACCTAACTCGACCATCGGGAAAAAGATTTTTCCCCTAACCTCTTTCACCGCTTTGGAAATTTCGTTTCCATTGGTTATTGAGAGAGACAAATAAACCGGTTCTTTCCAGGGTTTCCCATCCCTTCCAACGACACGAATCCCAAAAGAACCACATGGAGGAAGAACGAGGTTGACGGCCTTACCCATTGATTTTTCCAAATTCACCCGCTTCCTGCATGCCCAGGTAAAAGGGAATGAAAAAGCCACCACGACTTCATGATTTCTTCCGATGGATTCCTCTGAAACCCGTACTTTGGCGGTTCCTCCTTTTCCTGTTTTCCCCTTCCACGCTATGCCCGTGCTGTTTCCCAGCACGCACAATGGAGCATCCGGTACGGGGTGTCCATTTTGGTCCACCACTTGAATCTTGATTTCCTTCGTTCCTCTAACCCAAATCCTGTAAGTTTCTTGCTTCCATTTCCAAAAATGGGCGGTCTCAATGAATCCGAAAGCCTCCCCGAACCTGGCGGCTACAAAACAAGATGAAGGAAAAAGGGGAATCTTCGCCCGGCCCTTGGAATCTGCTCGAACCACGAAACCATGCCGGAAGACCCAGTCGATTCGATTGGCATAACCCAGGCCATAGACGATCTTGGAAATGACTCCAAACCTGTCCGGGCAATACCCGACCAGGGCGCCCGGAACGGGCCGGCCCGTGGATCGGGACCAGACCTCGATCGTAGTCTGCCTGGCCCGAGGGACCCTTCCCAGGATCGGGTCCCGGGAAAGATCCCATCCCACATCCCCCTCTTCCCCTGCCCCATGAGCCCGAAAGGCGATTCGCTTCCGCCCCTTCGGGCCTCGGGTGTCCCCGGGCAAAAGCGGGCCGGCGCCCCCATTCCTTTTGGCGGCAGTGGAATGGGCCGAAGGTGGAACCGGAAGGGCCGCCTTTCTCATCATCAAGAAGAGAAAAGCCGCGGCCGAGAGGGCCAGGGCGGCAAGATAGACGAGTTTCGACCGTCTGCCC
>CAYQBW010000584.1:0-2456 GCA_964415725.1 uncultured Planctomycetia bacterium | reverse complement strand
GGATTATAGTGCCCCCCCGGGGCGGGCAGGTAACGACTCTCCCGAGGGGGCAGCCTGGTGAGCATTTCGGAACCCCTTCCAGGTTTCATCCGGATCGAGGACCGGAACGGCCTATTTCTGGTCAGGGAAGAATACAAGATTCCCCTGGAGGAACTCGGTCTGCTCGGACGGGGGAACCTGTGGGTCCGTGAAAAGGAAGGACGGGGCACCCTCAGGGCCGGTCGGGGAAGGCCCTGGATCCTGCCCCTGGACGGGAGGCACGGGGAGCGGGTGGTGGTCCGGGTCTACCATCACGGGGGGGCCTTGCGCTGGTTTTCGCGCACCCTCTTTCTGGACAGGGAGAGATCCTTTCGCGAATTGCGGCTCCTGGAGCGGATCGCCCAGATGGGGGTGCCCACCTTGAAAGTGGTGGGCGCCCTGGCCTGGAAGGTCCTTCCCGGCTTCTACCGGCACGCCCTGGTGACGGTGGAAGAAAAAGGGGCCCGGGACCTGCTCACCTTTCTCCAGGAGGAGGAAAACCCCGCGGAGCGGAGGGAGGTCCTGGAAGAAGCGGGCCGGGTGGTCCGCCGCCTCCACGACTTCCACGTGGCCCACGCCGACCTCCATCCCGGCAACATCCTGGTCACCAGGGAGGGCGCCCGGCGGCGGGTCCTGATCATCGACCTGGACCAGTCGGAGATCCGCCCTGTCCTGGACCGGGCCGCCCGGGTCCGGGGTCTGGCCCGGCTGGAGCGGTTCTTGAGGAAGCTTTCCGAAAGGGAGGGCCTCGAGCTCGGGAGGATGGAGCGGGCCCGGTTCCTCAAGGGCTATTACGGGAAGTTCGGCGGGGAGGCCCGCGAGGAGCTGGCCCTGGTGGAGCGCAGGCTCGCCAGGCATCTCCCTTGGCACAGGGGGGTCTGGGCCGTAGAAGCTTTTCTGACGGGAAGGACCGGCCGAGGCCGGCGTTCCCCGGCTTGTTGATCCCCAACCGGTCCCGGAGGAATCCATGACCATCCGTTTCTACAACACCATGACCCGGACCAAGGAGGAGTTCATCCCCCTCGAGCCGGGCAAGGCCACCATGTACCACTGCGGGCCTACCGTATACATGCAGGCGTCCATAGGGAATTTCCGGGCCTTTCTCCTGGGAGACCTGCTCCGGCGCCACCTGGAATACCGGGGTTTCCAGGTCAAGCAGGTGATGAACATCACCGACGTGGGCCACATGACCGACGACGACGAGGACCGGGGCCGGGACAAGATGGAGGAATCCGCCAGGGCCGAGAAGCTCGATCCCCTCCAGATCGCCCGGAAGTACGAGGAACTCTTCTTCAAGGACGTGGACACCCTGGGGATCCGCAGGGCCCACGTCTACCCCAGGGCGACGGAGCACATCGAGGACATGCAGAAGATGATCTCCGTCCTCCTGGAGAAGGGACTGGCCTACGAGGTGGAGGGAAACGTCTTCTTCGACATCTCCAAGTTCCCTTCCTACGGCAAGCTCTCCGGAAAGAAGCTGGACGAACTGGTCGAGGGCGCGCGGGTGGAGGTCAATCCTCTCAAGCGGGATCCCAGGGATTTCGCCCTCTGGAAGGTGGATCCCCATCACCTGATGCAGTGGGATTCTCCGTGGGGGAGGGGTTTCCCGGGGTGGCACATCGAGTGCTCCGCCATGTCCATCCGCCACCTGGGCCCGAGGATCGACTTCCATACCGGCGGGGAGGACAACATCTTTCCCCACCACGAGTGCGAGATCGCCCAGTCCGAGGGATACACCGGCCTGAGTCCCTTCGTGCGCATCTGGCTGCACGTGCGCCATCTCCTGGTGGACGGAGGGAAGATGTCCAAGTCCCTGGGCAACGTCTACACCGTGCCGGACCTGCTCGAGAGGGGATATACGGGTCCCGAGATCCGGTGGGCCCTGATGCGGGTTCATTACAGGCAGAACCTCAATTTCACCATGAAGGGCATGGAGGACGTGCGGAGCGCCCTCACCCGCGTCCGGGAATGCCGTTCCAGGATGGAAGACATCGCCGCGGGCCGGGCGCCCGCCGGGACGGACCCGGTGGAGGAGATGTGCGCCAGGGCCAGGGAGGAGATCTTCGGGTCCCTGGACGACGACCTGGACATCGCCGGCGCCCAGGCGGGCCTCTTCGCCCTGGTGACGGCGGCCAACAAGGCCGCCCCGACCCGGGAGGGGGCCGAGGCGGTCCTCCAGGTCTTCCGGGAGGTGGAGGATGTCCTGGGGATTCCCGGGCCTGCGCCCGGAGCCGAGGGGCCGCCGCCGGAGGTGGTGGAACTGGCGAAGAAGAGGGAGGAGGCCCGGAAAGCCAGGAATTACGTGGAAGCGGACCGGCTCAGGGAGGAGATCCGTTCCCTGGGCTGGAAGGTGATCGATACGCCCCGGGGCCCGAAGTTTTCCAAGGGATAGGAAGACGACGGGAGTAACGCCCATGTCCACCCAGGCGCCTCTTTCC
>CAYQBW010000583.1:0-2458 GCA_964415725.1 uncultured Planctomycetia bacterium | reverse complement strand
GGATTCCCATGGGCTTTCCCAAAGAGCGGTGGCGGAAATCCCCGCTTCCAGGCCGGGAGGCTTGTTCCTCCTTGGGAAAGTGGTGTTCCATCCTCCCTGTTTTTCGATCGGCGTCCGGCTGGTCGATCCGACGGGTCGGCCTGTCCCCCGGGCCCGGGTCCTTCTGAGGCTTTCTCGCAAAAACACTTCGGGGGGCGCCACCCTAAGATATGATTCGGACCAGAACGGAAATTGTTGTTTTCGGATCTATTCCGAAGAGGGAGATTACAGCCTCGATGTTTCAAAGCTGGGATACAAAGAGGTGAAGACCGATCCCCGCCCTTTGGAAACCACGGTTCGGGTCCTGAAGACACACCGGCTGGGACGGATCGCCTACCAGGTCCTTCTGGGAAAGGAAGCCTGGAAGGTTCCTGTTTATCCCAAGGTCGTCCTCCAGGCTTACCAGGTCCTGCCCGAAAAGAAGTATTGCGGTTCCAGCGCCGTATTCGGGCCGGGTTCAAGCAAGGGCACGATTCCCAAGCTGGATCCCGGGGTATACAGGGTGGAAGTCAAAATATACGGGGGAAAGGATGCCATTCTTTCGCTGGATGGAATCAAAGTGGAAGGGGGAAAGACCACCAAGGACCCGAGGTTGAACAAGCTCGACCTGAAAGCCTACGTGAACCAGGTCTCCCTGGAGGTGATCCCCCCGGAGAAATGGCGGGGCCGAGTCTACTCTCCCGGGCACAACCTGGTAAGGGAAGGCGCAAACCATTACCGGTTCCTCCTTTCCCGGCCTTTCCCCTCGGATATCCTGTTGCAAGGGCCCGGGGTCAAAGACAAGGTCGTGACCCTAACCGGGCCCGCCCGGAAGGTGACCCTGGAAAAGGGGCTTCCTCTTCTTCTTTCCTTGAGTGGGGAAATACCCAAGTTGCCCCCGGGGGTGGGAATCGGGGCCAGGGAGATGCCGCTGTGTTCCCGCTCGTGCTACATGGGGTCCGGTTTCTTCGAGGGCCTAGCGGACCATTTCGAGGATTGGGTGTCCACAGGCGGCCTGGGGGAGTTCGACGAGAAGGGGAATTGCCTCCTCCTGGTGGGAGGCCCTGGAAGGAGGAAGATCGAGCTCTTTCTCGTTTCGAGGAGGTCCGGCCGGGGGCCGCGTTGCCTTCCTTTCGACGAAATTCTCCTCCATGTGCCTTCCGGGGGGGGATCCGCTCCGATGGTAAGGATGAAACTGGACGAGACCAAGCTCATCCAAGGGCTGAAGAAACTGGCGGAACGGCGAAAAAGGGGTTGAAATGCGGAAAGGAAGAAGAGTCTTCGGGTGGATGGCGTTTCCCCTTTTTTCCCTCCTTTTGCTCCCATCGCGGGCGGCCATCCCGCAACAAGAGGGGTTTGTTTTCCGGGAATGTCAGGCCATTCCAGGTGTCCCTCTCTCCGGGGCGATGGCTCTTGCGGACGTGGACGGCGACGGCGACCTGGACCTCTATCTCGGGACAATCGAGAGGACATGGGATCTCTTGTTTCTGAACGATGGGAAGGGCCGTTTCAAGAAGGCGGGGTCGTTCCGCCTCCCCGGGCTCGTCGATGTGACCTACCAGGTGAAGTTTCTCGACGTGGACGGCGACGGCGACCTGGATCTATTCAAGGCCACGGACAGGGGGACCCGGCTGCTCTTCAACGACGGAAAGGGGATCTTCAGGGAAAACAAGAAGGCTTTTCCTCCCATCCCGGGATCCCAACCCGAGATGGGCTTGGGAGACCTGGATGGAGACTTGGACCAGGATCTCCTGGTTGGTACTTGGAAGAAAGTGGGCAAAGGGCTCCCCCGGTTCGAGATTCGAGCCTTCTTGAACCAGGGAAAGGGGGTGTTCAAAGAGTCGAAGGTTTTGAACCGGATCACGGGTTTCGCCTGCCGTCCCTACGTGCTCGACGTGAACCAGGATGGTACCTTGGACATCCTGGAAGTCCCCTCGGGATTGGCCGGGGGGTTCAAGAGGGTCCCACGAGGTCTTGTCCTCCTGAACCTGGGGGGGATGAAATTCAAGGAAGCCCCGCCTGGGTGGGTTCCTCTCAATGTGGCCGTCGGGTGGGGGGACATCTACATTTTCAACGATCTTTCCCTGGGGGACCTCGACGGCGACGGTTCCATGGACTTCGCCACCGCCGGCCCTGATCATTATTTCCTGGAAATTTTTTTGAACCAAGGAGGGAAGGGATTCAAGGAAAACATGAATTTCCGCCACCAACGAGAGAAATGGTTTTTGAAAAATGAGATCACCCATCACTGGCTTTTTTCGCACATCCTCTTTGATCTCGACGGAGACGGTGACCTGGATTTGGTCGCCTCCTATTCATTCCGGAATGAAAGGCGTGATTCGGGGAATGTTTTATTCTTCCGGAACCAGGGGAAAGGAACATTTCGTCTACTTCCGCCGGAACAGGCAAAGGGGTTCGACAATAAATACTGGATTCAAAT
>CAYQBW010000582.1:0-2459 GCA_964415725.1 uncultured Planctomycetia bacterium | reverse complement strand
CAGGCCCTGGTGCGCATGGACCGGGAGGGGCGGCCGGACCTGGCCATCCGGGGTTTCCAGGCCTTGAACCGGGCCTTCCCCCGCCGGGCCTGGCCGGCCCTGAACCTGGCCGTGGCCCTCCGGCACACAGGGCGTTACCTGGAGGCCGCAAAGGTTCTAAGGGAAAGGGCCCGGATCCTCCCCGGGGACCCGGCTCTTCCCACGGACGAGGGACTCACGTGGAAATGCATGGGGGAGATGGAAAAAGCGGAGCAGTGCTTCCGCAGAGGCCTCGCCGCCGGGGGCCCGTTGGAGACCAGGGATCCAAGGATCAGCCTGGGCCTCATGCTCCTGGACCGGGGCGAGAGGAAAGAGGCGGAGAAAGTGCTCAGGCCGACCCTCATGCTCCCTCCGCCCCAACCCTACGCCTGGCTTCTCTGGACGCGGTCCGCTTTTTGCTGTGGAAAGAGGTTCTTTTAAAAGAGAAACCTTCCGGGTCGAGCCCCTTCTCCTTCCGGGTCCGATGTTTACAGGTCCCAAGGATTGGGGCTAGGATGAAGG
This sequence comes from uncultured Planctomycetia bacterium, assembly GCA_964415725.1. Taxonomy (GTDB): domain Bacteria; phylum Planctomycetota; class UBA1135; order UBA1135; family JALUZX01; genus JALUZX01. Next base: position 1,919 of record CAYQBW010000582.1, on the reverse strand, counting down.
ATCGTTTGTGCCCGGAGCAACCCGGATGAGAATCCCCAGGAAATGCTTTCAACCAATGCCACGAACCACGAGGTGACCGGAATGAGGTCCTTTTTTCTCTGGAGTCTCGCGCTCTTGCTGGGCGCTCTCCCCTTGAGCGCCGCCGCCCAATCTTCCCCCAAAAAGAAAGGCGGGGTCCTTTCCCCCGGAGAGGTCCGGAGGATCGCCCAGAAACTGAACAAGTACGTGTCCCTGGTGATCGCCTTCAGGGAGGAGAAAAGGGCGGAACGGAAGTTCCGGCTGGGCTCCAAGAAGGCCAAGGCGTTCGAGGCCCTGAGAAAGACCATCGAAACCCTGGAAAAACGCAAGAAGTTCAAGTTCCTCGCCTCCACGGCGGACCTGAGAGCCGTGCTCAGGGAGGGCTTCAATTACAAGAAGGCCAAGACACGGCCGGGGGATTTCTTCCAGGGCCAATACAAGGAGAAGATACCCGGGCCAAAGAAGAACAAGTGGAAGACTAAGGTCTACTCCTTCGGATACTGGATCCCAAAAAAATATCCGCTGGAGAGCAAGAAAAGGCCTTTCCCCCTCATCATCTCCCTTCCCACCATGAGGAGCGATACCCAGAACTGGTACAGCGGCCGGGACCACTTGAAAAACCTCTACGCCGGCTCTCCGCTTCTCGAGGACTTCCTCATGTTCTCCCCGGACCTCCCGAAGGATCTCAAGGCCGAAGGCAAACCCTCGAGTCCCGACCAGCTCCTTTCAAAGTGGCTCGGGACCTTCCTGTTCTCCTTCAACGAATTCCTGACCAGGCACCGGGTGGACTGGAACCGGATCATCCTGGAAGGCGGAAAGGAGTCCACCAGCCTGGCCCTCTACTTCGCGAACGCGGCTCCCAGGTATTTCGCCGGCCTCGTCATCCGTGACCCGAGGCCCCTCCAGGGAGCGGTGGTGAGGGATTTCGCCAACCTCCCCACGCTCTTTCTGGTTTCCAAGGCCACCAAGCCCAATGCAGAGTGGTTCCTCAAGCTGATCAAGTTCTTCAAATACGACAACTGCACCATCCTGGAAGGGGAAAAGTACCCCTTCCCCTCCCTCAACCAGAAGGTGGTGGACTGGATCCGGGCCCGGAGACGGAACCCCGCCCCGCCGCACCTGGTCTTCCAGCCCCTGTTCAGCGGGCTGAGCAGCCAATGGTGGGTCCAGATCTCCAAGTACGACAAGTTCGTGGAGGACGCCAAGACCGAGGCGGATCTGCCTGTCATCGAGGTCACGGCCGACAAGAAGACCAACCGCATCACCGTTAAGGCCCGGAACATCTCCTCCTACAATCTCCTCCTCAACGACGACCTGGTGGACCTGGACAAGCCCATCACGGTGGTCACCAACGGAAAGGCGGAGGAATTCAAGGTCACCCGAAGCCTGAGCCTGGCGATCATGCCGGCCCTCAACAACGATCCCCAGTTCGTCACCACAGCCACCCTGGTGGGAATCCAGGTTCCCAAGACAAAAACCACGGCCTCGCCGAACGAAAAAAAGGACAGCGGTGGGGGAGGAGTCAGGTAGGCCGCGCCCTTCCCGGGCGCTCCTGGGCCTGGCCGCCTTCGCGGGGGGGGCCGGGTCCATGGCCCTGGAGATCACGGCGGTCCGCCTCCTGGCCCCCTGGTTCGGGACCTCCGTCCAGGCCTGGACCAACATCATCGGCCTGGTCCTGGGCGCCCTGGCGGCCGGTTACCTCCTGGGGGGGCGCCTGGCCGATCGGGCCCACCGCCCGAGACCCGGCATTCCCCTTCTGGCGGGTGGAATTCTCTCCGCCGCGTCTCCCCTGCTCCTCCCTCCCCTAGCCCGTCTCTTCGTGGATCCTAGCCTCCCCTTGGAAAGCGCCCTGGGGGCCATGGCGGCCGCCTCCCTTCCCGTTTCGGCCCTCCTTTTCGGAC
>CAYQBW010000581.1:0-2461 GCA_964415725.1 uncultured Planctomycetia bacterium | reverse complement strand
CCCAGGAGGCGATTCCCCCGCCGGCCTTCTCCTGGAGGCCCGGCGGGGGAATCGCCTCCTGGGAGATCCAGGTCGGGGCGGACCCTGGTTTCTTGAAGATCGCCTACCAGGCCCGGGGGATTCCCTGGAACGTCCACTGCCCGCCCAGGGCCCTTCCGCCGGGACGCTGGTTCTGGCGCTACAGGGGGAGAACACGCGAAGGAAGGCTCACCCCATGGAGCAAGGTCCGGTCCTTCTCCGTTCCCATGGGGGCCGTCTCCTTCCCCCTTCCCGCGCGCCGGGAGCTTCTCGGCCGCATCCCGGGTGGCCACCCCAGGCTCTTCCTCCGGCCCTCGGACCTTCCCCGGCTCCGCCGGCTGGTGAAAGGCCCGCTCCAGGGTCCCTTTCGGAGGATCGAAAGGGCCTGCGCCCGCCTCCTGAAGAGCCCGCCCCCCACGGCCGAGCCTCCCAAGTATCCGCCTGGAATGATAAGAGGTTCCGACCCGTGGAGGAAGATCTGGTGGGGCAACCGGACCTACACCATCCGCGCTCTCGGGGGAGCCGCCGAGCTGGCCTTCGCCTCCCTCCTGGACGGAAGGGAGGATTTCGCCGCCCTTGCCAAGAAGATCCTCCTCGATTGCGCCCGGTGGGATCCCCGCGGAAGCACGGGCTACCGCTACAACGACGAGGCGGGCATGCCCTTCGCCTACCACTTCTCCAGGGCCTACACCTTCCTCCACGACAAGCTCTCCGGGGGCGAGCGGGCCCTCTGCCGGAAGGTCATGGCCCGCCGGGGAAAAGAGATGTTCCGGCACTTGTGCCCCCGCCACCTCTGGAGGCCCTATTCCAGCCACGACAACCGGGCCTGGCACTTCCTGGGGGAGGCGGGGATCGCCTTCTACGGGGAGATCCCCCGGGCCGCCGACTGGGTCTGGTTCGCGGCGAACACGTTCTTTTGCGTCTACCCCGTCTGGTCCGACAGCGACGGCGGGTGGCACGAAGGCGCGGCCTACTGGAACAGCTACCTCTCCAGGTTCACCTGGTGGGCCGACGTGATGCGGGCGGCTCTCGGCATCGACGCCTACAAGAAACCCTTCTTCTCCCGGGCGGGGGATTTCGCCCTCTACCTCCTCCCTCCCGGAAAGCGGGGCGGCGGCTTCGGCGACCTCTGCGCCGCCTTCACGAGCAAAAACGCCCTTCCCTTGATGAGCGTGCTCGCCGCCCAGGCCGGGAACCCTTACTGGCAGTGGTACGTGGAGAGCCAGGGCGGACCCGTCTTTGGGAATGGATACGTGGGCCTCCTCCGGCGGGGCCTCCCCCGGGTGAAGCCCCGCCCGCCGTCGGACCTTCCCGCGTCCAAGCTCTTCGCCGGGGTCGGCCAGGCCGTCCTGAACACGACCCTCCTGGACGCGGAAAAGGACGTGCAGGTCCTCTTCAAGTCCTCCCCCTTCGGGAGCTGGTCCCACGGCTACGAGGCCCAGAACGCCCTTCTTCTTTTCGCCTTCGGCGAGAGGCTTCTCATCCGGTCGGGCAAAAGGGACTCCTACGGGAGCGCCCACCACCGCCTCTGGATGTGGAGCACCCGTTCGGTCAACTGCGTTACCGTAAACGGACGGGGCCAGGTCCCCCACTCGGCGTCCGCCGGGGGAAGGATCTTCTTCTTCCGGACCACCCCCGGCCTGGACGCGGTAGCCGGCGAGGCCGGGGCCGCCTACGGAACCCGGGGCGGAAAGGGTGTCCTGGACCGCTTCACCCGGGCCGTCTTCTTCGTAAAGCCCGGCCTGGTGCTGGTCTACGACCTCCTTTCCGCCCCGAGGCCGTCCACCTTCACCTGGTGGTGGCACGCCCGGGACAAGTTCCAACTCTCCCGGAAAGGGGAGGCCCTCTTCGGCCGGGCAAAGGTCCTCTGCCGGGCCCGCTTCGCCGCCCCGGAAGGCCTGGTCTTTTCCCAGACGAACCAGTACGACCCCAACCCCCGCCCCAGGATCGAGCTGAGAGAGTGGCACCTGCGGGCGGACTTTCAAAAACCTCGCAGGAAAATCGAGGCGGTCACCCTCTTCCGGCCTTACAACAAGGACTCGGCCCCTCCCGGCCGTGGACAATTTTTTGCTGTTGCCGGGGGTTACGCCTTGCGGATCCCCACAAAGGAGGGGGAGGCCCTCTTCCTCCTTCCCGCCCAGGGATCCAAGGGAGTCCGGGCCTTCGGCCTCTCCACCGGGAGGGAGACCGCCCTGGTCCGCCTCCTGGACCGGAAGGGAAAGCCAATCCAGACCATGAAGGTGAATCTCCACGCGGAAGGAAAGTAGAACCATGACCAGAGCCTTTGCCTTCGTTCTCTTCTCGGCGGCCCTCCTCGGGACCGCTCCCGCCGCGCGCTCTGAGTGCACGAACATCCTGGTGACCAAGGGGGCCTCGGCGGAAGGGGCCTGCATGATTACCTACGCCTGCGACGGCGAGTTCCATCCCCACCTCTCCCGGACCC
>CAYQBW010000580.1:0-2463 GCA_964415725.1 uncultured Planctomycetia bacterium | reverse complement strand
GGGACTCCCTGGCGGCCGGGGGGGACACGGTGCTTGCCCGGCGGGAGCACGACTACGTGACCCGGTACGGGATCGCGTGGCCCCTCCAGGAGGTGGCGCCTTTGCTCCGGGGCGCCGACGCGGCCCTCTGCAACCTGGAGTGCTGTGTGGCCCTCGGCGGTTTTCCCGCCTTCAAGGGCGAGCGGAATCCCTGCTACTTCAGGGCCCGTCCGGAGATGCTCCGGGTGATCACCCGGGCCGGGATCGACATGGTGAACTCGGCCAACAACCACGGCGCCGATTACGGTCCGGTTTCGGCGGCGGAGACCCTTCGCTGGACCCGGGCGGCCGGCCTGGTCTGCGTGGGCCTCGGCCTGGACCAGGCCGAGGCGGAAAGGCCGGCCCTGGTCCGGGTGGGCCGCACCCGGGTGGCCCTGGCGGGCATGGACACGACCATGCCTCTTTTTGCGGCGGGACGCAACAAGCCCGGCGTCAACCACGCCCCGGAAGGGGACCTGGAGATCTTCGAGGACCGGGTGCGGCGCCTCGGGGAGTGGGCTCGGGGCCGGTGCGACCTTCTGGTGCTCACCATCCACTGGGGCCGCAACTGGGACCGGGAGACCAGCGGGATCCACCGCAAGATGGCCCGCATGGCCTTCCACTACGGCGTGGACCTGATTCTCGGCCACTCGGCCCACCGCCTCCAGGGGGTGGAGGTCATCGGCGGAAAGATGGTGGTCTACGACATGGGCAATCTCCTCCTGGACGGGATCTACGGAGAGCCGGGCAAGATGGGGGGCGTCTTCGTTCTCCGGATCAGCCCCCGGGGGGTGCACCGCCTGGAGATCTACCCGACCCAGGTGCTGGCGGCCCACACGGTCCGGCCCACCCCCGAAGAGGCCTGGCGGACGCTCAGGGAGATGGCCGATCTCTGCCGGCCCCTGGGAACCCGCCTGGAACTCAGGCGCGCCCCGGGCTGGGGCCCCGTGGGGGTGATCCGGGTGGAACACCCCAGGGTCACGCCCAGGCCGCCCGTTCGGGCGGGGCTCGGGTTCCGGAAGTTCCCCGCCACGCGCGAGTTTCCGGTGCCCCGAAACGATGCCGCCCTGGTGGCGGACCTGCCCCCGGGCGCCCACCGCCTGGATCCTCCGGCCAAGGTCGCCCCGGGGGTGGAGCTCCTGGGCTACCGGTTTCCTCCGAGCGCCGAGGAGGGGACCATCCTTTACGTCACCACCTGGTGGAAGGTCACAAAACCCGTCAAGGAGCCCTGGCTCGTGAGCCTGGAGATCCTGGACCGGGAGGGAAGGGTGATCCGCTCGGCAAGGTACAACCGCCACGACCCGGCGGACTGGACCCTGCCCCTTTGGCGGATGAAACCCGGGGAGATCGTGGAGGACTACTACCCGGCCCGCCTGGGGAAGGCCGTGCCGCCCGGGACCTTCAGGCTCAGGGCCCTGGTCCTGGACCCCCGCTATTCCAGGAAGAGGGCTCCCGGCAAGGCCGTGGAGATCGGGACCTTCAAGGTGGTGGACTGGCGGAAGTAGGCCGCCCCCGGGGCGGCGGGCCTCAGAACCGGAATCCCATGGCGAGCCAGGCCTGCCAGTCCCGGTCCCCGTCGAGCTGCTTGGCGATGCCGAGCCCCGGGCTCAGGATCACCGACCGGAACTCCCACCCGGCGTGAAGCTCCCCGCCGAGGGAGGAATACCAGTCTCCGTTTCCGGCGAAGTGGTCCGTGGAGACCTTGGCGGAATCGCCGAAGACCTCCAGCACCAGCTGGCGGAAGCGGAAGGGGGTGGTGGAGAAACCCCGGAAGGGCCTCCAAAGGGGGACCCGGCAGGCCAGGGAGCCGGCCAGGAGGTGGCGTCCTACGGCCTCGGTGTCCCGGACGTAGCCCCTGGGAAGGCCCCGGCCCAGGGGGCCTCCCACGACGAAGTTCCCCTGGAGGGTCCGGTCCCCGTCGGACCAGCCCGCCTGCCCCCCCAAGACGAGCTGGACCCCTCCCCGGCCGGGAAGGTCCAGGGCCCACGTGGCGTCCAGGAAGAGGCGGTTGCGCCTGAGGCTTCCGCCGAGCCCGCTGTGGCGGAACTCCAGGACGGCCGTGACGCCGTCCCCGGGGGCGTAGCTCTGGGGAAAGAAGACGGCGTCCGCGTATCCAAGAGTGGCCTGGACGTAGCGCTCCGTTCCCCGGAAGGGCGGGGTGGAGGTGAGATGGGCCCCCCGGTAGTCCCGGGCCGCCGAGGAGACCCGGTGGTGGCCGGCGATTCCGAAACTCAGGTATCCAAGAAACGTCCGCTCCAGGCCGGCCAGGCCCCTTCCGGCGCGGAGCTCCAGGGTGTCCACGGTTTCGGTGTAGTCGTAATCATTGCCCCGGTCGTCGGTGACCTGGTCCTGGAAGGTCCGTTCCGAGCGCCAGAGATTTCCCCCGATCTCGATGGGCGCGCCCAGGTAGGCGTAGCCCAGGTAGCCCACGGCCTCGTGTTCCAC
>CAYQBW010000579.1:0-2467 GCA_964415725.1 uncultured Planctomycetia bacterium | reverse complement strand
GGAGAAGAATCCCCGCCTGAAGGCCCTGGAGCAGGCCCGATACACCCTGGTGGAAGGGGTGCTCCGGGCGGTTCGCGCCCTTCCCGGGACGGTCATCAAGGCCGAAGCGGAGGTGGAGAAGGAGAAGGGCGGCGGCTTCAAGGTGGTCTACCAGGTGATCTTGATGAAGGAGGGCAGGATCTTCCTGGTGGAGGTGAACGGGAACACCGGGAAGGTGGAAGAGAAGAGGGAGCTGAAGAGGCGCCGGGAGGAGGGCCGGGAAGAAGAGGAAGAGAAAGGGGAAAGGGAGGAAAGAGGCGAAGAAGAAGAGGAGGAGCGGGGGGAGAAGGAAGAAAAAGGCGAGGAAGAGGAGGAACGAGGGGAAAGGGTGGAAAGGGGAACCCTGAAACAGGTGGGCTATTCCACCTCCTTCGAGAACGCCCGCCCGGGCGGGATCCCCAAAGGGTGGATTCCGGCCGAGACCAACAGCGCCGGCACCCCGGGCACCTGGAAGGTCGTGAGGATGGAGGGGCCCCGGGGAGGGAAGAAGGTGATGGCCCTGACCCGGACAGTCAACCGGGGCCATACCTTCAACCTCCTGCTCACCAAGAGGGTCTACCCCGCGGACTTGACCCTTTCTGTGATGATCAAGGCGGGAACGGGGGATGAAGACCAGGGCGGCGGACTGGTCTGGCGGGCCCTGGACGCGGACAACTACTACATCACCCGCTGGAACCCCCTGGAGGACAATTTCCGCCTTTACAAGGTGGTGCGGGGCCGCCGGTCCATGCTGACCGGGGTGAGACTCAAGGCGGATCCCCGGAAGTGGCACAGGATCACCGTGAAGACCAAGGGCCGGAGGATCACAGTTTTCTTCGACGGGAAGAAATACCTCCAGGCCGAGGACTCCACCTTCACCCGGCCCGGCCGGGTGGGGCTCTGGACCAAGGCCGACGCGGCCAGTTACTTCGACGACTTCCGGGTCTCCTGGTAGACTTCCGGCTTTTCCCAGGTTTGAAGTCCCTTGTTTTCCCGGCACGGGGTGCCCGGGCGCTCCGTGCCGTTTTTTACGATTTCGATGGTTCATCCGGGTCAGGTCCAGGTGAGAGACATGGGATCGAAGAACAGGCTGAGGGGGGGCGCCCCGGGACGGCTCTTGCTTTTGTCCTTCTTCCTTTCCTTGGCGCTTTCCGGGCTCCGGGCCCAGGAGGGGACCGCCTCCCGGCCGGCGGAGGGAAAGGAAAGGGTCCCGGTCCTCCGGTGCGGCCATCTTCCCAAGAACCTGAAGCTCGACGGGATCCTGGACGAACCGGCCTGGAAGAAGGCCGACGCCATTCCCAACCTCACCGTGGTGGAACCAAACCTGGGGGCCAAGCCCACGGGCAGGACCCGTGTCCAGGTCCTGGCCGACCCTGGGGGCCTGGTGATCGGGATCCTCTGCGAAGACCCGGAACCGGACAAGATCGTGAGCTATTCCGTGGCCAGGGACGCCCACATCTTCGGGGAAGACCACGTTCGGGTCGTGCTCGGGACCTACATGGACGGGAGGACGGGATACGTCTTTGCCGTAAACCCTTCGGGGGCTCGTTTCGACGCCCTCGTGGCCCGCAGGGGGGAGAGCTTCGATTCGAGCTGGGACGGGATCTGGGAAGCGGCCACCCACAGGGGGTCTTACGGCTGGTCCGTGGAGATCCGGATTCCCATTCTCACGCTTGGCTTCAAGAAGGGGCTCCACACCTGGCATTTCAACGTGGAACGCCGGATCGAGAGGATCCGGGAGAACAGCCGCTGGGCGGGGATCAGTCGGGACTGGAGGGTCACCCAGACGAGCCACGCGGGCCTCCTCACGAACCTGCCGGATTTCAACCTTGGATACGGGATCAGTATTCGTCCTTCCGGCGTGGCGAGTTACGGGAAGGAGGCGAGGGGGCGGAGCCCGGACGTGGACACGGACCTGAGCCTGGACGTGGAGTGGCGGATCACGCCGGATCTCCTCGGGGCGCTGACCTTCAACACAGATTTCGCCGAGACGGAAGTGGACACACGCCGGCTAAACCTGACACGGTTCCCCCTCTTCTTCCCCGAGAAACGGACCTTCTTTCTCGAGGGGAGGGACGCCTTCGATTTCGGCCTGGGCCTCCACACCGACGTGGTGCCCTTCCACAGCAGGAGGATCGGGCTCGTGAGCGGGCATACCGTACCCCTCGATTACGGCGCCAAGATGGTCGGCCGGGTCGGAAAGACGAGCATCGGGGCCCTGGGTGTCCGGACCGGCCGGGAGGACGAAGTGGCGCCTGCAACCGAGATGGGCGTGGTCCGGCTGAGACGGGACGTCCTGGAGGAATCTTCCGTGGGCATGATCGCCACGGCGGGGGATCCCCTGGGCCGGGGCGGATCCTGGATGGCCGGGACGGATTTCACCTACCAGACCAGCAAGTTCCAGGGGGACAAGAACTTCCTCGTCGGCGTCTGGGGGCTCACCATGGAC
>CAYQBW010000578.1:0-2473 GCA_964415725.1 uncultured Planctomycetia bacterium | reverse complement strand
CCCGAAGATACCAACCCCATGGGCCTTGCGATCTTCCCCAAGATTGGTTCCTTATACAAGAACCAGAAAATTCCCAAGACCTCCGCCCGCCTCCTGGTTGCCTTGGAGAAGCCCCTGGAGAAATTCTTCGATCCTCTCTCTCTCCCCCGGAAACCCCTGGTCCTTACCTTGCCCCCTACAGGGAAAGTCGAGGTCCATGTCGTGAGTCCGGGCGGCCCTCCCGCCGACGGGACGGTGTCGATCGGCCTCAGCGTGGAAAACGAAGGAGGACACAAACCCCTTCCCTTTTCCAAGCTTTCCGCCCCCGTCCAAGGGGGAAAAGCGGTCTTCCCCTTCGTGGGCCTGGGGCTCTTTCTCCGGATCTATCCTGAACTCAAGGCGATTTCTTCCATCCGGGGACTGCCTCCTCCCGCGGCGGAGGGACCCGGCCCGACCGTCCCGGGAGGGACTGCGGTCTTCCATATCGCCCTCACCCAGGGGATCGCCCTTATCACGGGGCGGATTCTCCTGCCTTCGGGGGCGCCCCTTTCCAAAAGGACCAAAAACCTGAGAAAAGTTCTCCTGTTCAAGCGTAATGGAGATTTTGTCGCGAGGATGGAGGACCAGCTCGAAACGGATGACAAGGGCCGTTTCCAGCTTCCCTTGCCGAGCGGCTCATCATGGAAATCCAAAAGCGGTGCAACCTCCAGGATCCTGGAAATCCACCTCCCCTATGGGAAAACGGGGGGCGTCATGAAGGCCGTAATCGACCTGAGCAGGTCCTTTCCTCCCGGGAGGACCGACCTGGGAGATATCCGGTTGGCCCCCCCCGCCTTCCTGGCCTCCGGAAGGGTTACGGAGACCTCCGGGCGACCCATCCCGGACGCTAGAATCGTGGCCTCAATAAAGGAATATTACGGTTCAAAGAAAAAGAAATCCTACTTGTCCTCCCTTACGGAGACGTCCTGCCTCACCGACGAAGAGGGGAATTTCCAGGCTTATGGAAAAGAGACAGACAAGGAAATCCACTTGAAGGCCATGAAGGCAGGCTATTACCAGGTAAACTCCGTCCGGGTTCCTCCAGGCACCAAGGGCGCCCTTCTTGTCATGCGAAAAGCGGGCAAGATTCAGGCGAATTTCCGGACGGTCCCTTCCCTCCCTTTGAGCGGGGTGACCATCGAACTGCTTTTCAGGGAATCCGGAAAGAAGGAGAAAAAAATCCCACCCGACCGCATCGAAAAAAACCGGGCTCTCTGGGAAAAACTTCCTCCCGGAGAAGGAACCCTGGAAGTATTCCTCCCGTCCTGGCAGTGGAAGGAGCCTGTTCTCACCATTCCAGGAATCCGTGTGGAGGAGGGAAAGGAAACCCATGATCCCCGCCTGCAGGACATCGATCTGCTCTCGGGGATCCTTGTTGTCGACTTGAAACTCAAGGGAAGTACGGGAAAACCCATCCATTCCGCTTGGATCCGGGGCGGTGCCCATCTTTCCATCATCGGAAGCTATTCTCCAGGAAGACCCACGATTCTCCCTAAGCTCGACCCCCCGGAATACTGGATCGATGCCAAAGGTTATCGGCCCAAGAAAATCCGGGTCAAAAAACCCAAAATGACGGTGGTCCTGGAGAGAGGCTACAGAGTCCGCCTGGTCTACGCTGGAAAAGGCCCTCTCCCGGAAGAGCCCTACACCCTGGGAGTGCGGCTCTCTCCTATCCGTGAAAGAAGAAACGGGCGCATTTTCCCCCCTTTCCTGCGCTCTGCCGATTCTTTCTTCCGGAAAGACGGTATCCTGGAGACCCGCCTTCCCTTCCCGGGGAAATACCGCGTCTCGTGGATGCTGAAAATATCCCGAAAGGGGGGTTGGACCGCTTACGGTCTTCCCATCAAAAACCCGCCCGTCCTCCAGGTCCGGGACGTCCCCGCCACCCAGGCCTTCGACGTTTCCCTCCCTGCGGAAGAACTGGAAAAAGCCTTGAAAAACAGGAAGTGGGGTCCCCCGATGGCGGGTTCATGGAAAGGAGGGACATCGGGAGGGTAAAGAAGCTCTGGATTTCGAGAACATGGAACGTATCAATCTTGGTGATTCATAAAGGTTTGCCGGATGAGCCTGGAGATGCCTGCCGGTGTCGGCGCCCGCAGGGTCGAGGACCAAAGGGGTGCTGGACAGCACGTGGAAGATCCGAGACAAGGGGATGCCCGTAATGGTAGGTAGAGACCGGTCAGGGGATCCAAGATGAAGGTGATCCTGGAAAAACAGGATCTTCCGAAAGGGAAGTGACGCCCCGGGGCCGGGAGGCGACGAATTCCACGTGGAGCCTTCCGGAAGAGACGAGACGCGGGCGGAACTCGAGGCCCTCCTGGCCCTGGCCTTCACGCCGGGGCTGGGGGTCCTCCGGGCGCGAAGGCTGCTGGAGGAACACGGCTCGGGGCGGGCCCTGGTCCGGGCCGAGAAGCGAAGGGGGGGAGAGAAGGGGCCTTTCGGGGCCCTTCTCTCC
>CAYQBW010000577.1:0-2474 GCA_964415725.1 uncultured Planctomycetia bacterium | reverse complement strand
ACGCCACCTCGTATTCCTTGCCGAGGAAGCGGGATATGGTCCGGGCCTTGGCCGGAGACTCGACGATGATCAGTTTCAAACGACAAACCCTTCCTTAACCCGGATAATTCATGAAGGAGCTACTGCGGATGGTTAACAGCGCGACAGGAAAGGCATTCTCGGATTTGCTCGGTCAACGTACCGCACCGGGTACGCCTCCCTCGCAAATCCTTGCGAGCCCCTTTCCTGTCGCGCTGTTTCCTCATCCTCGCTACGCTCCTTCATGAATTATCCGGGTTTGAAACAACGAATCCGGGTGCCATCCCGGATCGACGCGCGCGATGTGGCCGGCGGTCAATGGATGGACCAGTACCCCTCGGATGCTCCCCCGGTCATGCGCGGCTGACCGGGCCGGAACAGGACCTGCTCCAGAATGCTCTCCAGGTCCTCCGGCTCGACCGGGTTGCCCGAGAGGTAGGACGCGTACTGCAGGAGTTCCTCGAGCTGGGCCCGGTTGATCTGACCGTCGGTCAGCAGGCGCAGCAGGTAGCCGAGGCTGGCGCCGGACAGGTGGGCGGCGTCCTCGGGCCCGAAGTGCCTGAAGGTGCCTTCACCCGGAGCTGCGGGGGCGTGGGCCGGGGCCCACGGCTGGGGGCCGGCGACGTCCCACTGGGCCTCGATCCAGTCCAGCAACCCGTTGACATCGTCCTCGCTGAGTCCGGCGGCGGCCGCCTCGTCCCGGATCCGGGACTGGGGGTCGGCAACCTCCGGGTCCGAGGCCAACGCCTCCAGGAGGATGATCAACAGATGTCTGAAGCGGTCGCGTTCGTGTTCCATCGGTCCTTTTCCCGTGTGGGTCGCACCCGGACGGGGCCGGTGTGCATGATGCGGGGTAAGCTAGCACGATGGCGCAACCCCGGCAAGCCTACCGTTGGTCGGCTCCGCAACATTTCTTGTACTTCTTCCCGCTGCCGCAGGGGCAGGGGTCGTTCCGGCCCACCTTGGGCACCTGGCGCTGGACGGGCCGCCGTTTGACTTCGTCGGGGCTGTTGGTGGACATGACCTGTTCCCCTGCGGAGGGAGCGGCGGCGTGGTCGTAGGCGGAGACCTCCTTGTGGCTGGTCTCCATGTTGCTGACCTGGGCGGCGGGAACAGGTTCGGCCGGGGCCAGCTCGGCCCGGAAGAAGAGGTTCACCGCGCCCTTCTCGATGCGGTCCATGAGGGTGTCGAAAAGCTGGAAGGACTCGGCCTTGAACTCGACCAGCGGGTTGCGCTGGCCGTAGGAACGCAGGCCGATGCCGCTGCGCAGCATGATCAGCTCGTTAAGGTGGTCCCGCCACTGGTCGTCCAGCACCTGCAGCAGGACGAACTTCCGGATCTGGTCGGCCACCTCCGGCCCCAGCCTCTCGACCTTGGCCCGCAGACGCTCCAGGGCCTTCTCCTCCAGGCGCTCGGCCAGGGCGTCGTAGCCCATCTCCAGGTGCTCTCCCTCCTCCAGGGGGATCGGCGCCAGGATCAGGCCGCGGTACAGCATGCCGAGCTTCTTCATGTCCCAGAAATCGGGGGCGTCGCCGGGGTCGACGCATTCGGCAACGATGCTGCGCACCGAATTCAGCACCGCGCGCTCGAAGGTCTCGTCAAGCTCCTTGCCCAGCAGCGTGTCCCGGCGCATGGCGTAGATGACCTCGCGCTGCTTGTTGATGACGTCGTCGTATTCCAGCAGGTGCTTGCGGATCTCGTAGTTCTGGGTCTCCACGCGCACCTGGGCCTTCTCGATGGCCTTGGTCACCATGGAATGGGTGATGACCTCGCCCTCCTCCACCCCGAGGCGATCCATCACCTTGATGATGCGTTCGGGGCTGAACAGGCGCATCAGGTCGTCCTCGAGACTGAGGAAGAAGATGGCCTGTCCGGGGTCGCCCTGGCGGCCGGCGCGCCCGCGCAGCTGCCGGTCGATGCGGCGGCTTTCGTGGCGCTCGGTGCCGATGATCTGCAGGCCGGTGGCCTGGTCCTCGTACAGGGCGGGGTCGAGGTCGGGATCCTGCTTCCATTTCTCCGGCAGTTCCAGCACCTCGGGGGCCAGCTTGATGTCGGTGCCGCGGCCGGCCATGTTGGTGGCGATGGTCACCGCGCCCACCTGGCCGGCGTCCTTGACGATCTCGGCCTCCCGCTTGTGATGCTTGGCGTTCAGCACGTTGTGATTGATGCCGCGCAGCCGCAGCAGACGGCTGAGCAGCTCGCTGACCTCCACCGTGGTCGTGCCCACGAGCACCGGCAGACCCAGTCGGTGCAGGCGGTCCACCTCGTCCACGATGGCCTTGTATTTCTCCTTCTTGGTCTTGTAGATCACGTCATCGAGATCGCGGCGGGCCACCGGCCGGTGCGTGGGGATCACCACCACGTCCAGTTCGTAGATGCCGTTGAACTCCGCTTCCTCGGTCTCGGCGGTGCCGGTCATGCCCGCCAGCTTCTCGTTCTTGCGGGAAAAGATCTGC
>CAYQBW010000576.1:0-2475 GCA_964415725.1 uncultured Planctomycetia bacterium | reverse complement strand
CACCCGGGGGGGCTGGAGAAAGGCCCGCCCCCCCTTCTCCAGGCGCTTCGCCGCCGCCAGGTGGACGCCCAGGCGCTGGGACTGGTAGACAGGCTCCTCGTCCCAGTCCAGGCCCACCCACCGGAGGGCCTCCAGGAGGACCCGGATGGCCTCCTGGGTGGACCGGACCCGGTCGGTGTCCTCCACCCGAAGCAGAAAGGCCCCCCCCTCGTGGCGGGCGAAGAGCCAGTTGAAGATGGCGGCCCGCAGGTTTCCGATGTGCACCTTCCCCGTCGGGGAAGGGGCGAAACGAACTCTCACGGTCATGGGCGGTCTTCCTTATTCTCTTTTCTTCAGGAAAGGCCCCCATCAAACCCGGCCCCGCCCGCGGGGGCAACGAAGGGAGGAAAAATCCGGGAAGCCCCCCTTTCCCAGACCTTAACAAAACCTTAAAACCCCCTCTCGCCCATGAACCAAAGCCCCAAAGCAAAGCCCCTTTCCCGTCCCGGGCCCAGGACCCGGGCCGCCGCGGCCCTTGTGCTGCGGCTGGGAGCGGGGAACTTCCTCCTCATGGCGGCGCTCACCGGGGTCTTCCTGGGCTACGCCCACCCGGCGAGCTGGATGGAGCGGCTCTTCCTCCTCCTGGCATGGATCTCCACGGCCACCCAGCTCACCCTGATACCGGGCCTGGTCTCCCTCCTCCTGGTCCTGGCCCTTCCCAAAAAGAAAATCCTGGCCTGGGCGGCGCCCCCCTTGTTCTGGTTGGCTTTCTGCCTGGCCGGCGTGGACCTGGCGATCTTTCGGATCTTCAAGTTCCACATCAACGGCCTGGTCCTCAACGTCCTCACCACCCCCGGCGCGGGGGACTCCCTGACGCTGGGGTTCTGGACCTACCTGACGGCGGTCTCCCTCGCCCTGGGCGTCCTGGTCCTGGAATTCCTCCTGGGGCGGTGGGCCGCCCGCAGGATGGACACCCCTCCCGCCCGTGGAAGATACCGCCTGGCCCTGGTCCTTCCCCTGGCGCTGATTCTTCTGGGAGTCGCCGAAAAGGGGATCTACGCCGCCGCGGATCTTAGGGCGGACGTGCTCATCCTCCGGGACGCCGACCTCTTTCCCCTCTACCAGCGGGTCACCATGGGCCGCTTCGCCAGGAAGTTCCTCGGGATCCAACCCAAGCCCAGGCCCACGGTGCCTCTCCCCAAGGGCGCGGGGAGCCTGGCCTGGCCCGCCCGTCCTCTGCGCTTCCGTCCGGGCGCCCCCAGGCCCAATATCCTGATCATCGCCATCGAGAGCTGGCGTTTCGACCTCTTCACCAGGGACAACGCCCCCAACCTCACCCGCTTCGCCAGGCACTGCCTGGTGTTCCGGCGCCATTATTCAGGCGGGAACTGCAGCCGCTTCGGCCTCTTCTCGCTGATCTACGGCCTCCACGGCCCCTACTGGTTCCGGGTCCTCAACGAGCGCAGGAGCCCGGTCCTCCTGGACGCCCTGGAGAAACTCGGTTACTCCTTCCGGATCCAGTCCTCGACGGACCTCAACTTTCCGGAATTCCGCAAGACCGCCTTCGTCAAGCACCAGGCCGACATCGACGACCACATGCCGGGCAAAAACTCCGCCGAGCGGGACCAGGCCATGTTCCGGCGCCTCCTGGCCTGGATCGACAAGGACCGCCCCAGGGACCGGCCCTTCTTCTCCTTCCTCTTCCTGGACGCCCCCCACGAGCCCTACAGCTATCCTCCCGGGTTCGAAAAGTTCAAACCCGTCCTGAAAAGGATCAACTTCCTCTCCATCGATCCCGCCCGGGACGCGCCCCTGCTCCGCAACCGCTTCAAGAACAGCGCGCTCTGGGACGACTACCTCATCGGAAAGGCCCTGGAAGGCCTGAAAAAGCGGGGCCTTCTCCGGAACACGGTCATCGCGATCACCGGAGACCACGGTCAGGAGTTCATGGAGCACGGCTTCCTGGGCCACAACAGCGCCTTCGACGACTACCAGACCCGGGTGACCCTCCTGCTCCACGTCCCGGGAGGCCCAACGGGCGAGGTGACGGAGATGACTTCGCACGTGGACCTGCCCCCCACCCTTCTCGGCCTCCTGGGATGCGAAAACCCGCCTTCCGACTACTGCTTCGGAAACGATCTCCTGAAAAAGCATCCTCCCCGCAAATTCGCCGTGGCCTCGGGATGGTCCAAGGCGGCCCTCATCGACCCGGAGGCGAGGATCGTCTTCGGCACCCGGGGGGGACGGCACATGACCCTGCTCGTGGAGACCCCCGCCAACCGCCTGCTCACGGGGGCGGAAGAGGAGAAGATCCTGGCCCCGCGCCGCCCCTGGCTCCTCCAGGTGGCCCGGGAGCTGGGTCGTTTCCTCCGGTGAACCCCGCCCGTCCCCGGGCCGATCCCGTCAGGCCACGTACCACTGGCCGGAACGGACCACCATGACGGGCGGCGTCCTCCCGAACTTCCCCCGGAAGGCCTCCTCCATGGCAGCCTTGGC
>CAYQBW010000575.1:1851-2488 GCA_964415725.1 uncultured Planctomycetia bacterium | reverse complement strand
CGTTCCTTCCTTCATTTCATCAATTCATCCCAAGGCCCCGGGCTTTCGGAAAGGGAAAAAAATCAGGAATGAAGGGCCCGCTTGTCCAAGGCCAAGGCGGCCTCCTTGAGGGCTTCCGCCAGGGTGGGGTGGGCGTGGCAGGTCCGGGCCAGGTCCTCGGCGGAGGCCCCGAATTCCAGGGCCGCCACGGCCTCGGCCGCCAGGTCCCCCGCCCGGGGGCCCACGATGTGGACCCCCAGCAGGCGGTCCGTGGCGGCATGGGCCAGGACCTTGACCTGCCCCTCGGTCTTCCCCATGACCCGGGCCCGGCCGTTGGCCAGGAACGGAAAGATCCCCTTCCTGTAGGGGATTCCCCTCTCCCGGAGTTCCTCCTCGGTCTTTCCCACCCCCGCCACTTCCGGTTCGGTATACACGATGGAGGGGATGGCGTCGTAGTTCACCCGCCCCCAGCCCGAGGCCATCTTCTCCACGCAGGCCACGGCCTCTTCGGAAGCCTTGTGGGCCAGCATGGGCGGGCCGATCGCGTCGCCGGCGGCGAAGATTCCCGGCGCGGTCGTGGCGTAATCCCCGTCCACGCGGATGAAGCCCTTCCCGTCCACCTGGACGCCCGCGTCCTCGAGCCCCAGGCCCTCCGTGG
>CAYQBW010000575.1:0-1841 GCA_964415725.1 uncultured Planctomycetia bacterium | reverse complement strand
AGAAGGACGTGGCTGCAGGGGATGGGCTCCATCCCTTCCGCCGCCACCAGGCACTCCCGGCCTTCCCGGCGGGCCGAGACGACCCGGGCGCCCAGGCGGAATTCCAGGCCCTGTTCCTCCAGGATCTTTTTGGCCTCCCCGGCGATTCCGCCGTCCATGCCCGGAAGAATCCGGTCCAGGTATTCCAGGACCGTGACCTTCGCCCCGAGCCTGCGCCAGATCGAACCCAGCTCCAGGCCGATGGCGCCGGCCCCGATCACCACCAGGTGTTCCGGAACCTTCGTGAAGGAGAGGGCCTCCGTGGAGGTGACCACCCTTTTCCCGTCGAGCTCCACCCCCGGCAAGGACGCGGGAAGGCTCCCCGGGGCCAGGAGGATCTTCCCCGCCTCCAGGACCAGGGAGCCCTCCTCCCCCCGGACCTCGACCTTTCCCGGGCCGGCCAGCTTTCCCCTGCCCCGGAAACGCTCCACCTTCCACTTCCAGAGGAGGGCCTCCACCCCCTGGGTCACACCGGAGACCACCTTTTCCTTGCGGGCCATCATGGCCGGGAGATCGAGGCGGACCTTGCCCGTCTTGATCCCGTGGGCCTCCAGGTCCAGGGAGGCCTCCTGGAAGAGGCGGCTCGATTCCAGGAGCGCCTTGGTGGGGATGCAGCCCACGTTGAGGCACGTGCCCCCCGGAGCGGGCCTCTCGTCCACCAGGGCGGCCGCCATCCCGAGCTGGGCCGCCCGGATGCAGGCCACGTAGCCCGCCGGTCCCCCGCCGATCACCACCAGGTCGTAGACGCCCTTTTCCGCCATTTCAAACCTCCAGCAGGATCCTAGAGGGGTTCTCCACGCAGTGCTTCACTCTCTTGAGAAAGGTCACGGCCTCCCTGCCGTCCACGAGACGGTGGTCGTAGGTCAGGGCCACGTACATCATGGGCCGGATCACCACCCGGCCCTCCCGGGCCACGGGCCTGTCCTGGATGGCGTGGAGCCCGAGAATCCCGCTCTGGGGGGGATTCACGATGGGCGTGGAGAGCAGGTTTCCGTAGACCCCGCCGTTGCTGATGGTGAAGGTGCCGCCCCGGAGATCCTCCAGGGTGAGCTTTCCTTCGGCGGCACGCCGGGCGAAATCGGCGATCTTCTTCTCGACCTCGGCGAAGCCCATCCTCTCGGCGCCCCTGAGCACGGGGACCACCAGGCCCCGGCCTCCGCCGACGGCGATCCCGATGTCGTAGTAGTTGCGGTAGACGATATTCTCGTCCCGGATCTCGGCGTTGAGGGCGGGAATCTCCTTGAGGGCCTCGATCACGGCCTTGACGAAGAAGGACATGAGCCCCAGCTTGACCCCGTGTTTCTCCAGGAAGAGCTCCTTGAACTCCCGGCGCAGGGCCTGGACGCCGGACATGTCGATTTCGTTGAAGGTGGTGAGGAGGGCGGCCTCCCGCTGGGCCGCCAGCAGCCGGGCGGCGATCCTCTTGCGGAGGGCCGTCATGGGAACGACCTCCTCCAGGCGTTTCTCCCCCGACAGGGCGTGCTCGGTCTCGGGCTCCGGGAGGGGGGGCTTGGGCGGCCGGCGGCCGGGGGCCTTTTCCGCCCCGGCGGCCATCACGTCCTCTTTGAGGATCCGCCCTCCCGGGCCGGTGCCCTTCACCTCCGCGGGGGACAGCCCCTTCTCGGCGAGGAGCCTCTCGGCGGCCGGCATGACCCGGGGAGCGCTCTCCCCGGAGGCCGGGCTTGCCGGGGAAACCGGCGCGGCAGGACTCTCCGCGGGAGCCGCCTTCGCGGGGAGGGGGGGCTTATCTTTCTCTTCTTCCGGTTCTTCCTCCGGGCCCCCCCCTGCCGGGACTTCCCGGA
>CAYQBW010000574.1:567-2514 GCA_964415725.1 uncultured Planctomycetia bacterium | reverse complement strand
ACCCTCAATAGAGCGGGCCCAGGGCGGAACAGGCCCGGAAGTCCGCCCCCTCCAGGTCCTCCGTTCCGAAGGCGTTCCAGAAGGAGGGCCTGAAGATCCTCTCCCTCGGAACGTTGTGCATGTATACGGGGATCCGGAGGATCGAAGCCAGGGTGATGAGGTCACCGCCGATATGGCCGTAACTGAAGGCGCCGTGGTTGGCTCCCCAGGAGTTCATCACGTCGTAGACGTCGGAAAAGGCGCCCTTTCCCGTGAGCCTCGGGGCGAACCAGGTGGTGGGCCAGGTGGGGTTGGTCCTCTCCTCCAGGACCTTGTCCACCTCCTCGGGAAGGTCCACGGTCCAGCCCTCGGCGATCTGCAGGGCCGGCCCCAGGCCGTGGACGATGTTGATCCTGGCCATGGTCACGGGCATGCCCCCCAGGGTACGGAAACCCGACGAGAAGCCGCCGCCCCGGAAGTATTCGAGGATGGCGGGATACCACCTGGTGGCTTCCAGGCAGGCCTCGGCCTCTTCAGGCGTGATCTCCCACCAGGGCTTCATGACGGGCTTGCCGTCCCGCTTCTGCCGGCCCGTGCCGTCCAGGGCCGCGGCGCCGGAGTTGATGAGGTGAATGATGCCAGCCTCGGCCTTTCCCTGGAGTTCGTATCCGGTCACCCGCTTCACTGCCTCCGGGCTCCAGAAGGTCCGCACGTCGGCGAAGACCTGGGCCGCCCCGGTGAGCAGGTGCCCGAAGAGCATGACCGCGCCGTTGAGGGAGTCGTTTTCCGTGGCGAAGACGTAAGGTTCCCGGATCCCGTTCCAGTCGAAGGAGGAGTTGAGGATCGCCTCCATGAAATCCCCGTTGGGAAAATGGTCCGTCCAGTGCCGCTGGCCCTGGAAGCCCCCGAGGATCGCGTTGTGCCCCAGGGCCTCTTCGCCGTAACCCAGCTCTTCGAGCCTGGGATTCCCCACCATGAGGTCCCTGGCGATGAGCGCCATCTTCACCACGGTCTCCCAGTTCTTTTCCTTCTCCTCGGGCGAGAGGCGCTTCCCGGGGGGGTTGTAATCCTTCCCTTCCGGGCAATACTCCTTGACCCAGGCGAGGGCCCGCCTGAACTCCTCCTTGTCGTAGATCTCCTCCTCGATCCGGCGGACCAGTTCGGTCATGTCCACGTTCTCCACCCGGATGCCCAGGTAGTGCTCGAAGAAGTCCGGGTCCACGATGGAACCGGCGATGCCCATGGAGACCGCCCCGAGAGAGAGGTAGGACTTGCCCCGCATGTAGGCCGCCGCCAGGCCCGCCCGGGTGAAACGGAGGATCTTTTCCCGCACGTCCCCGGGGATGTTCGTGTCCCCCGCCTCCTGGACGTCCCTTCCGTAGATCCCGAAGGCGGGGATCCCCTTCTGGTTGTGGGCGGCCAGGACGGCCGCCAGGTAGACGGCGCCGGGGCGCTCGGTACCGTTGAACCCCCAGACCGCCTGGGGCATGAGAGGGTCGAGCTCCATGGTTTCCGACCCGTAGCACCAGGCGGGGGTGACCGTAAGGGCCACCCCCACCCCCTCCCGGGCGAACTTCTCCGAGGCCGCCGCGGCCTCGGCCGCTCCGCCGATGCAGGTGTCGGCGATCACGCACTCCACGGGCAGTCCGCTTGGATGCTTCAGGTTCTCCGTGATCAGCGCCGCCGCGGCCCGGGCCAGCTCCAAGGTCTGCCCCTCCAGGGACTCGCGCACCCCCATCCGCCTTCCGTCGATCGTGGGCCGGATCCCCACCTTGGGAACCGAGCCGACCAGCCGGTTCGCGGGGGAATTCACGGGAAAGTCCTTCGAATCTCTGGAACTCATGGGCTCGCCTCCCTTGCTGGCTTCCTGGGGACCAGGTGGAAGTGATGATTCTACAAGGAAGACCCCGTGAATCTCATCTCCTCTTCCACCTTGGCCGGGAAGTCCCCCATCGGATAAGGTCCCGG
>CAYQBW010000574.1:0-557 GCA_964415725.1 uncultured Planctomycetia bacterium | reverse complement strand
GGCAGGTAGATCGACGCGGCGCCGGAGAGCGCCCCGGGGTCGGCCCGCCCGGGGAAGCGAGGAAATGGAGGGACACCCGGCCGTGAGACCCTGCTTCTTTCTCGATCGAGACGGTGTCATCGTGGAAGAGGTCAACTACCTTTCCACGCCCGAGGAAATCCGCCTCATACCTGGGTCTCCACGGGCGATCGCCCTTCTCAACCGAGCGGGGATCCCCGTGGTGGTGGTCACCAACCAGGCCGGGGTGGCCCGGGGGATCTTTCCGGAGGACCGGGTGGGGGAGATCCACAGGGAACTGGACCGCCTCCTGGCGTCCCACGGCGCCCGGGTGGACCGTTACGAATACTGCCCCCACCACCCCGTCGAGGGGATCGGCCCTTACAAGAAGGATTGCCCCAACCGCAAACCCGCCCCGGGGATGCTGCTCAAGGCAGCCCGGGAGATGGACCTTGACCTGGCCCGCTCCTTCCTGGTGGGAGACAAGGTGACGGACCTGCAGGCCGGGGAGGCCGCCGGGTGCAGGACCATCCTCGTCCGAACCGGTTACGGGGCGAGGA
>CAYQBW010000573.1:0-2523 GCA_964415725.1 uncultured Planctomycetia bacterium | reverse complement strand
GTCCGGGACAGGGAACGGTCCTTCCACGGCCAAGGTGAGGCCCGGCAGGAGTTCCACCCGGCCCGGCTCCTCCAGCCGGACCTCGGGGATGGGGCCGGGCAGGGGAAGCCGGAAAAGGACCAGCTCTCCCCTGTGGACCGCAGCGGCGGCGAGCCCCCGGGCTTCGGCCCGGGCCCCCTCCCGGCCCTTGAGGGCCACCTCCCGGCAGGCCTCGAGAAAGACCGGCGGCGGGCCGATCCACCGGTCCGGGTAGAGGCGGCGGACCCCCTGGCGGAGGGCTTCCACCAGGATTTCCGCCTCCAGGCCCGGCCCGGGCAGGGGAAGGTGGATTTCCGTGTGGGGCCCCAACTGAAAGGTCTCCGCCCGCTCGAGCAGGTCCCGGGCCTCGGCCCGAAGCGCCCCCTGGAAGCGGGCCGCCTCCCGGGAGAGAGTCTCCAGGGCCCGGAGCACCTTGGGCCCCAGCCGGTCGATCAACAGGGGCAGGATCTCGTGGCGGATCCGGTTCCGGGTGGCGTTGGTCTCCCGGTTGGTCGGGTCCTCCACGAAGGGGAGGCCCCTCTCCCGGGCCGCCCGGCGGATCACCTCGCCCGGCACCCGGAGGAGGGGGCGGACCACCCAGGGGCCTTCGGGGAGCCAGAGCCTGCGCGAGGCGGGCATCCCTTCCAGGCCGGCGATTCCGGTTCCCCGGAAGATCCGAAAGAGGATGGTCTCCACCTGGTCCGAGGCGTGGTGGGCCGTGGCCACCGCCTGGGCCCTCCACTCGCGGGCCATCTCGGCCAGCGCCCGGTAGCGAAGCTCCCGGGCCTTGGTCTCCCCCGTGGTTCCCGCCCGGGGCGGGCCCATCCGAAGGGGCCGGACCAGGAAGGGGAGGCCTTTTTTCGCGGCCAGGTTTTCCACGAAGGCCCGGTCCTTCCCCGAATCGGGGCGCATTCCGTGGTCCACGTGGGCCACGGCCAGGCCTTGGGGGCCCCTGGCCTCCAGGAGGGCTTCCAGGAGGACCACCGAGTCGGCCCCGCCCGAGCAGGCAACGAGGAGCCGCTCTCCCTTCGCCAGGCCGGGCAGGGTCCGGGAGGCCCGGGCCAGGGCCTCCGAAACTTCCAACCAGGCTGGTTCTTCCTGGGACATGAAAGTCCTCCGGGTTAGGATTCTTTTTCCGTCCTGGGCGGATGGAAACCCAGGCCCTATAGACCGGGGAACCGGGCGGGTATTTTCTCACCGGGGAGACCCGGAGAGTATCGCGAGAGAACAAGAAGACTTTTTTTATCCCAAGGAGGACGAGAATGGCCATCAAGGTAGGAATCAACGGGTTCGGTCGGATCGGGCGCCTCGTGGCGCGGGTGATGCTCCAGCGCAAGGGCGAGTTCGACCTGGTGCTGGTGAACGACCTGGCCGACGCCAAGTCCCTGGCGACCTTGTTCAAGTTCGATTCCGTCCACGGCACCTGGCCCGGCGAGGTGAAGGCCGGCGAGGGGTCGCTCGTGATCGACGGCGACGAGATCAAGGTTTCGGCCGAGCGTGATCCCGGCGCCCTTCCCTGGAAGGACCTGGGCGTGGATTTCGTCGTCGAGTCCACCGGCGTCTTCCGCACCAGGGACAAGATCTCCAAGCACCTCGAGGCGGGCGCCCCCAAGGTGCTTCTCACCGTTCCCGCCAAGGACGAGATCGACGCCACCATCGTGCTGGGCGTCAACGACGAGACGCTGAAACCGGAGCACCGGATCATCTCCAACGCCTCCTGCACCACCAACTGCCTGGCGCCCATCACCAAGGTCCTCAACGAGGAGTTCGGCATCGAGCACGCCCTGATGGTCACGGTCCACGCCTACACCAACGACCAGCGCGTCCTGGACCTCATCCACAAGGACCTGCGCCGGGCCAGGGCCGCCGCCTTCAACACCATTCCCACCACCACCGGGGCCGCCAAGGCCATCGGCAAGGTGATCCCCGAACTCGACGGCAAGATGGACGGATACGCGCTTCGGGTTCCCGTGCCCGACGGTTCCGTGGTGGACTTGACGGCGGTGACGAAGAAGCCCGTCACCAAGGAGACGGTGAACGCCGCCATGAAGAAGTGGTCTGAGGGCCCCATGAAGGGCATCCTTGGATATACCGAGGACCCCATCGTCTCCTCCGACGTGGTGGGCGGGACCTACTCCTCGCTCTTCGACGCGGGGTGCACCTACGTGAGCGGCTCCAACATGGTGAAGATCGTCTCCTGGTACGACAACGAGTGGGGCTACTCCAACAGGGTGGTGGACCTGATCCAGAAGGCCCACGAGCTGGGCTGAGAGAAAAGGAGGCGAATCATGGCCAAGCGCGGCCTGGACGACCTGGATGTCAAGGGAAAGCGCGTTCTCATGCGGGTGGACTTCAACGTCCCCCTGGACAAGGAGACGGGAACCAAGGTCACCAACGACGCCCGGATCCGCGCGGCCCTGCCTACGATCCGGGCCGTCCTGGAGCGGGGCGGCCGGCCCATTCTCATGAGCCACCTGGGCCGGCCCAAGGGCAAGGTGGTCCCAA
>CAYQBW010000572.1:0-2527 GCA_964415725.1 uncultured Planctomycetia bacterium | reverse complement strand
CAAAAGGGAGCGTCCTCTCCGGTCCGGGAGGAAAGGCCCTCCCCGGCCGGCTCCGCCTCCTGGGAGAGGACTTCCTCCGGGTGGACCCCCAGGGAAAACGCTTTCCCGGAACCCTGGAACTGGAGGCGCGGAAGGGGAAGATCCTGGTGGTCGACGATCTCCCCATGGAGACCTACATCCAGGGGGTGCTGGCGGGAGAACTGGGAAACCACTGGCCCTACGCAGCCCTCCAGGCACAGGCCGTGGCGGCCCGCACCTACGCCTTCTGGACCCGGAGCCTGAAAAAGGACGCGGCCTGGCACCTGACCGACACCTCCCACCACCAGGTCTACCGGGGATTCCAGGAGGAGGATTCCCCCGTGGTTTCCGCCACCCAGGATACGGCGGGCCTGGTCCTGGCCTGGAAGGGACGGGTCTTTCCCGCCTGGTACCACTCGGTCTGCGGGGGCCACACGGCCTTCGCAGGGGAGATCTTCCCGGGAGCCCCCGACATTCCCCCCCTGGAAGGAGTGCCCTGTCCCTGGTGCAAGGGAGCCCCCCTCTACCGGTGGAAAGCCGGCCCCTTCGCGGCTTCCAGGCTGAAGGCCCTCTTCGGGCTGCCCCTGAACGAGAAGATCCTGGCCCTGGAAGGATCCGTAAAGGAAAGGGCGTCGGGCCGGTGGCTCACGGCCCGGCTCAAGACCGCCCGCTCTTCCGGAACCCTCCCCTTCCGCCGCCTCCGGCGGGAGCTGGGCGGGAAGAGCGCCTTGGTCCTCGGGGTGGAGATCACCCCGGCGGGAGTCCGGATCCAGGGGGGCGGCTGGGGCCACGGCGTGGGTCTCTGCCAGAGAGGGGCCGTGGCCATGGCCCTGGCGGGGAGGACCTGGCGGGAGATCCTCTCTTTCTACTACCCCGGCTCCGAGGTGACGGCGAAATGGTGAATTCCCCCGGTTTCGGCTTCGAACTCCTCCAGGGAGGGCCCAAGGGACCCAGGCTCGGCCTCTTCCATACCCCCCACGGCACGGTGCGGACCCCGTGCTTCGCCCCCGTGGGCACCCAGGCCGCCGTAAAAGCCCTGACGCCCAGGCAACTCGAGGAGGCCGGGGCCTCCATGATCCTCTGCAACGCCTTCCACCTGGCCGCCCGCCCGGGACCGGAACTCGTGAAGAAGGCCGGGGGCCTCCACGCCTTCATGGGATGGAAAGGCCCGATCCTCACCGATTCCGGGGGATACCAGGTCTTCAGCCTGGAAGGGATGCGGAAGACCGACGACGAGGGCGTCACCTTCCGGCATCCCGCCGACGGGAGGATCCTCCGCCTCGATCCGGTTTCTGTTCTCCGGATCCAAAGGGATCTGGGATCGGACATCGCCATGGTCCTCGACGAGTGCCCCCCTGCCGGCGCCCCCGCCGAGATCCGGGAAAGGGCCCACCGCAGGACTCTCCGTTGGGCCGAGAAGGCCCTGGAAGCCCACCTGGCGTGGGGCGGCCCCGAAAGGGGCCAGGCCCTCTTCGCCATCTGCCAGGGGGGGACCGACCCGGACCTGCGAGGCGAAGCGGCCCGGGAACTCTCATCCATGCCCTTCGACGGATACGCCCTGGGCGGGCTCTCCGTGGGGGAGCCCCTGGAGACCCGGCTGGAGGTCCTGGAGGCCGCCCTTCCCCTCCTCCCGGCCGGAAAGATCCGCTATCTCATGGGGGTGGGCACTCCCCTGGACTTCGTCGAGGCCGTGGCCCGCGGGGTGGACCTCTTCGACTGCGTCACCCCCACCCGCAACGCCCGGAACGGCCAGGCCTTCACCTCGGGCGGCCTCGTGAGAATCCGGAACGCCGAACACGCGGAATCCTTTGTTCCCCTGGACCCGGAGTGCGACTGCTATACCTGCAGGAATTTCACCAGGGCCTACCTCCGCCACCTGGACAAGTGCAAAGAGATCCTCTTCCCCGTTCTCATGTCCCTCCATAACGTCCGTTTCTTCCTGGGCCTCATGGAGAGGATTCGGGAGGCCATCCGGAAAGACGGATTCCAGGAGCTCCGCCGGGAGATCGCCGGGACCTGGGGAGGATCATAGGTTCCCGGCGAACCCCTTTTCCGCCAGGGCCCGGTCCCGGAGGTCCCGGGCGTGCTCGGTCAAGTCCCGTCCCATCAGGGCCAGGGCCGTCAAGGCGTCGTCGAACCGCCCCGCCAGGAGGGCCCATTCGGCCGAGGCCTCCAGAATGGCCTTCCTGCGGCTCCCAAAGAGAGGAGTCCAGGCCGTGTGCCGCCGGAAGAACCGGTCCAGGTCCGGGTCCAGGCGGACCAGCTCGAAGCGGGTGTGGCCGTGGGTCCGCTTCTCCCCGGGCATCTTGGCCAGGGAGAGAAAGGCCTCGAATCCCTGGGCCAGGTATTCCTCCGGGCAGGTGGCGGCGTAGTAGTCCAGGCACCGGCCCTCCCGGCGGGCTTTTTTGTAGAGCCGCTCCACGACCCGGCGCTCGGCTGCGGTCATGGCGAAGGGGTGGACCTGGTGGGTCACGTCGTGGGCCAGGGTGTCGAAGCCGAAGGAGGCGGC
>CAYQBW010000571.1:0-2528 GCA_964415725.1 uncultured Planctomycetia bacterium | reverse complement strand
GGCACATTGGAGCAGTCCCTCCAGGCCCTCCGCCCGGGAGGGAGGATCTCCCTCATCGGGGTCCTCTCGGGCACCCGCTCGCAAGTCGATGTCATTCCTATCCTTATGAACCAGGTGCGCGTCCAGGGGGTCTTCGTGGGCTCCCGGGAGAACTTCCTGTCCATGAACCGGGCCGTCTCCCTCCATGGACTGCGGCCGGTGGTGGACCGGGTCTTCCCCTTCCGGGAGGCCCGGGAGGCCCTGGCCTACCTGGAGTCGGGCCGCCACTTCGGAAAGGTCTGCCTGGAGTTCCCGGGCTGAAAGCAGTGCAAAGGGAAGAGGTGCCCCTGCCCGCCCAAGGCCCTAAACTAGGGACCTTTTCCAGGGACCCCTCCCGTTTCCCGGAACCCATCAGGAAAGAACCATGAAGGACAAATTCAAGATCCTGGAAGAGCTGAGGCAAAAGGCCCTGGAAGGGGGCGGCAAGGAAAGGATCGAGAAGATCCACGCCTCGGGGAGGCTCACCGCCCGGGAGCGGGTGGACCTCCTCCTGGACCCTGGGACCTTCCAGGAGCTGGGCGTCTTCGTCACCCACCAGACCACGGACTTCGGGATGGGGGAGAAGAAGATCGTCGGCGACGGGGTGGTCTGCGGCTTCGGCATGGTGGACGGAAGGTCTGTGGCCGTCTTCGCCCAGGACTTCACCGTCTTCGGCGGCACCATGAGCGAGGCCAACGCACGAAAGATCTGCAACCTCATGGACCTGGCCGTGGAGAACGGCGTGCCCATCATCGGCCTCAACGACTCCGGCGGCGCCCGGATCCAGGAGGGCGTAAAGAGCCTGGGCGGCTACGCCGAAATCTTCCTGCGCAACACCCTGGCCTCGGGGGTGGTCCCCCAGATCTCGGCCGTCATGGGGCCCTGCGCGGGCGGGGCGGTCTACTCCCCGGCCATCACGGACTTCGTCCTGATGGTGGACGGAACGAGCCACATGTTCGTCACCGGCCCGGACGTGATCAAATCCGTCACGGGGGAAGAAGTCACCTTCGAGGAACTGGGCGGCGCCATGACCCACGCAACCAAGAGCGGCGTGGCCCACATCGTCGCGGAAAACGACGCCGACTGCATCCTCCGCGTCAAGGAGCTCCTCTCCTATATCCCTTCCAACAATATCGAGGATCCGCCCGTCCGGGAGTGCTCGGATCCGGCGGACAGGATGGACCCGGAGCTGGATTCCATCGTTCCCGAGGAGCCCAACAAGCCCTACGACATCAAGGACGTGATCCACCGCGTTGTGGACGACGGGGAGTTCCTGGAAATCCACGCCGACTACGCCCAGAACATCGTCGTCGGCTTCGCCCGCCTGGGGGGCCGCCCCGTCGGTGTCGTGGCCAACCAGCCCGCCGTCCTGGCGGGAGTGCTGGACATCGAGTCATCCAAAAAAGGAGCCCGCTTCATCCGGTTCTGCGACGCCTTCAACATCCCCCTTTTGACCTTCGAGGACGTCCCCGGCTTCCTTCCCGGGACCGACCAGGAGTGGCGGGGGATCATCGACAACGGCGCCAAGCTCCTCTACGCCTACTGCGAAGCCACGGTCCCCAAGCTCACGGTCATCACCCGGAAGGCCTACGGGGGGGCCTACGACGTGATGAGCTCCAAGCACATCCGGGGGGACTACAACATCGCATGGCCCACGGCCGAGCTGGCGGTCATGGGGGCCTCGGGTGCGGTGAACATCATCTTCCGGAGGGAGATCAAGGCCGCCAAGGACCCGGAAAAGCGCCGGAAGGAGCTGGTGGACCAGTACAACGAAAAATTCGCCAACCCCTACGTGGCGGCCGAGCTTGGATACATCGACGACGTGATCTATCCCAGGGAGACCAGGGCCAAGCTCATCCAGGCCCTCCGCTTCCTCAAAAACAAGCGCCAGGAAATCCCCCAGAAGAAACACGGGAATATTCCTCTTTGAAAAATCCGCCTTCGAGCAAAACCAGGAAACGATTCCTCCCAAACAGAGAAGAGGCATGTTCAAAAAAGTATTGGTGGCCAACCGGGGCGAGATCGCCGTCCGGGTGATCCGCACCCTCCACGAGATGGGCATTCCCTCGGTGGCGGTCTTCTCCGACGCCGACCGGGAGGCCCAGCACGTGCGGCTCGCCGAGGAGGCCTTCCGCCTGGGCCCCCCGCCCTCGACGGAGAGCTACCTTCGGATCGACAGGATCCTGGAGGCGGCCAAGAAGACAGGCGCCGAGGCGATCCACCCGGGCTACGGCTTCCTGGCCGAAAACCCCGAGTTCGCCAAGGCCTGCGAGGAGGAGGGTATCACCTTCCTGGGCCCCCCTTCCCAGGTCATGGCCGCCCTGGGGGACAAGCTGGAGGCCCGAAAGATCGCCCTCAAGGCCGGCGCCCCCGTCATCCCCGGCTCCAAGGAGGTCCCCTTGGAGCCCGGCCCGGCGATGAAGGAGGCCGAGAAAGTGGGCTTTCCTTTGATCATCAAGGCCGCCGGCGGGGGAGGGGGAAAGGGCATGCGGGTCGTCCGGGACGAGGAC
>CAYQBW010000570.1:0-2529 GCA_964415725.1 uncultured Planctomycetia bacterium | reverse complement strand
GGTGAAGTCCCAGCCTTTCCCCGCTTCCCCTTTTTCGGCCGGGAGGGGAAGGGACCTTTTGGGAAGAGGGGGGGGAAATGCCTTCAGTCCAGGGGAGCCTGGTAGATCCGGAAGCGCCGCCAGATTCGGGCGCCCATCTTCTCCAGGGGGCGGAGCATGGGGCGGTTGTCTTCCAGGATCCAGGAGAGGTCCGCCTCCCTGTAACCCTTGGCCAGCCCGCCCCTGTAGACCTGGTCGATGAGGAGGGCCTCGATCCCCCGGTGGCGGTAGGCTTTTCGGACCCCGAGAAGGATGACCCGGGCTCTTTTCACCTTCCTCAGGGCCAGGAGGAAAGGGACGAAGCCGAAGGGAAGGAGCCTGCCCCCGCAAGCCTGGAGAGCGGGGTTGATGTCGGGGATCATGAGGGCGAAACCGGCGGGTTCCCCCCCGATTTCCGCGATGGGGCATAGATTGGGGTCCGCCAGGGGTTTGAAAGAGTGGGCCAGGAACTGGAACTCCTCCCGGTCCAGGGGAACGAAGCCCCAGTTCTCCTCCCATGCCTCGTTGTAGATGACCCGGATTCTCTCGATCTCGTTCTTGTAGTCTTTCTTGTCGAGGGGGCGCACGCGGATCCCGCTCCGCCGCCGGACCTTCTCGGCCAGTGTCCCCAGGGGGTTCTCCCCCACTTCGTCGCGGGAGATCAGGAGGGAGAGGAGGTCCTTGATCTTGGCCAGGCCCAGGGCCTGGAGCCAATCGGCGTAGGCCGGGGGATTGTAGGGCATCTCCACCACCGGGGGGCCGTCGAAGCCTTCCACGAGAAGGCCGCAGACGTAGTTGGTGGAAAGGGAGACGGGTCCGCGGAGGAATTCGGCCTCCCTCTCGCGGAGCCAGGAACGGGCCGCCTCCAGGAGGAGCCGGGCCCCCTCCAGGTCGGGAGCCTCGAAGTGACCGAAGAAGCCTGCCTTCTTTCCGTGGAACTCGTCGAAGGAGCGGTCCCGCGCCGCTGAGATCCTTCCAACCGGAATCCCATCCCTCTCCAGGATCCAGAAGGCGGCCTGGGCGTGGTGGAAGTAGGGATTCACCCCCGGCAGGAGTTTCTTGACTTCCTCCGAGGTAAGGGGGGGGACGAAGTTGGGATCGCCGGCGTAGAGCTTTCTCGGGAGATCTACGAAAGAACGGAGAGCCCGGCGGCCCTCCACGGGTTTCACTTGGTCTCGCATTCCGAAAGAATCGTGGCGGACCCTGCGGGATGCAAGGCCGCGGCGGGCCTTCCGGGGGAAGGTTCGGGTCTGTATCCTTGGCGCCCCATGAACGAGCCGATCCGAAACCCGCGTCCTCTCCGCCCCTGGCGGGGAGGCCTGTTTTTGTTCTTCCTTCTTCCCCTCTGGACCCTCTCCGGGTGCGGTGGGGGGCCTCCCGTCAGGAAGGCCGCCCCTCTCTCCCGGGCCGAGCGGGATCTCTTCCAGGAGACGGAGATGAACTTGAAGGCCGGCAGGGAAACCTGGTGGGCCTCGTGGAAGAAGATCGCCGCCAGGCCCGACAGGGCGGAGCTCTTCGCCAAGGGGCTCGTGGCCTGGCTTTTCCGGGACTTCTCCCGGAAGGGCGTGAGCCCGGACCTTTTCGGGACATTCCTGGAGAAGGATCCCCGGGGCCTGGTCTGGAAGCGGGTTCTCGCCGGGCTGGGAAGGATGGGCGACCCGGCGGTGCGGGTGGTGATGCTCTTCATCCGCCGGGGCAGGGATCCGATCGCCCGGGGGATGGGCGCCCAGATCGCCGGAAGGATGGGACCCGCCATCGTGCCCGCCCTAGTGAAGGAATTGAAAGAGGGCCCGCCCCTTGCGGCGGCCGCCTCGGCCGACGCCTTGGGCTACCACAAGGAGAGTCCCCAGGCGGGGAAGGCCCTCCTGGAAGCCGCCACGGGGGCCCGGGACTACCGGGTTCGGGGAGCGGCCCTGAGGGCCCTGGGGCGGTTCGGCGGGCCCGACTCCCGGGCCCTCCTGGTGGAAACGCTTCAAACCGCAAAAGATCCGTTTCTCGTCCTGGAGGCGGCCAAGGGTCTCGGCCTTCTGGGGGAGAAGAAGACCGTGCCGGCCCTGATCTCCGCCCTGGAAAAGGCGGTACTGCGGGGAGACAGGCGCCTGGCGCGGGTGGTGGAGAAATCCCTCCAGGAGATTACGGGACGAAGGTTCGGGCCCAGGGCCGAGCTCTGGCGCGTCTGGTGGGCCCGCGAGGTCCGGGCGGGAAACCCGGGTATCGAGGAGGGGGGGAAGAGATGAGTCCCCAGGAATTCAGAATCCGGTCCTCAGGAAAAGAGTGCCTGGAGTGCAGAAAACGCTTCCAGGTGGGGGAGGCCTTCTACTCCCTGCTCCGCCTGGAGGGGGAGAAGGCCGAGCGGGAGGACCGGTGCGGAAAGTGCTGGGAGGGGTTCAGGCCTTCCCGGGAGTGCGTGTGGTGGCGCACCCGCAGGAAAGAGGAGAAGAACGGGAAGAAGAGACTCGACTTCGAGTCCATCCGCGCCCTCTTCTTCCAGGTCCTGGAGGACCCCAGGCC
>CAYQBW010000569.1:0-2542 GCA_964415725.1 uncultured Planctomycetia bacterium | reverse complement strand
ACATTGGAGTCCCGGTCCAGGCAGAGCCCTCCCACCTCGGCGAACCCCTCGCCCTCCCCGCGAAAGACCCACTCTCTCTGCAGGGCGCCCGTGGCGGCCGAAAGCAGACGGATCCTGCCCCGCGTGTCCGAATACCCGTGACACACGAGCTGGTTCCTCACGGCCAGGCCGCCGAACATGGTTCCGATCGCTCCTTTCGCCGGGGGTCCTTCCCCCCGGGGGCGGAGAAGTTTCCCCACTCCTTGCTTGCCAGAAAAGAGGACAACCGGGATCTTTCCTCTTTCACCCGGTTTTATCCGGCCCTCTCCGGGCCGGGAAGCCCTCGCGAAAGGAACGCCATGGCAGGCAGGAAGAACCGCGCCGGAAACCCGGGCCCGGGACCTTCCGGCGGACCTGGAGCCGCCACCCCGACTCTCCTGGTCCGGGGGGGATGGATCCTCTCCATGGCGCCCGGGGGGTTCCAGGGCCGTGGAGACATCCTGGTCCGGGAAGGCCGGATCCAGGAGATCGGCCCGGACCTCCCCAGGCCCCCCGGGGCCTCTCTCCTGGATGCTTCCGGGGCGGCCGTCCTGCCCGGGCTGGTGCAAGCCCATCTCCACCTCTGCCAGACCCTCTTCCGGGGCCTGGCGGAGGAGATGGAGCTCCTTCCCTGGCTCCAGACCAGGATTCTCCCCCTGGAGGCGGCCCACGACGAGAAGAGCATCGCCGCCTCGGCCCGGCTGGCCCTGACCGAACTCCTCCTCTCGGGCACCACCGCCGTCCAGACCATGGAGACCGTCCGGCACACCGAAGTCGTCCTGGAAGTCCT
Organism: uncultured Planctomycetia bacterium; assembly: GCA_964415725.1. GTDB lineage: Bacteria > Planctomycetota > UBA1135 > UBA1135 > JALUZX01 > JALUZX01. The sequence goes on along the minus strand of CAYQBW010000569.1, from coordinate 1,734 downwards.
GGAGGAAGCGGGGGTCACCTCCGTCACGGGAGGCTGCCTGATCGACCAGGGAGAGGGGATCCCTCCCTCCATGGTCCTTCCCACGGCCCGCGCCCTGGAGGCCCAGCTCACCCTGGCCCGGGAGTGGAACGACAAGAGGAGCGGCCGGGTCGAGGCGGCCCTCTGCCCCAGGTTCGCCCTCTCCTGCTCGGAGGGCCTCCTGCGGGAGTGCGCCGCCGCCTCCCGGGAGCAAGGCCTCCGCCTCCATACCCATGCCGCCGAAAACAAAGGGGAGATCCGGAAGGTCCGGGAGATTACGGGCCTCTCGGACATCGCCTACCTGGACCGGGCGGGAATCCTGGGCCCGGCGACCAGCCTGGCCCACTGCGTCCACGTCTCCCCCGGGGACAGGGCCCGCCTCCGGGACCGGGGCGTCCACGTGGTCACCTGTCCCTCGGCCAACCTCAAGCTCGCCAGCGGAATCGCCCCGGCGGCGGAATACCTCGAACAGGGAATCGACCTGGCTCTCGGCGCCGACGGCGCCCCCTGCAACAACAGGCTCGATCCCTGGCGGGAGACCCGCCTTCTCTCCCTCCTCCAGAAAGTCCTGGCCGGTCCGGCGGCCCTTCCCCCGGGAAAGGCCCTGGAGACGGCCACCCTCGGGGGCGCCCGGGCCCTGGGGCGGGAAAAGGAGATCGGCACCCTGGAGAAGGGAAAGCGGGCCGACCTGGTTGTGGTGGACCTGGAGGCTCCCTGGCTGGGTCCCGGGGGCTCCCCCGAGACCCGGCTTGTCTTCGCCGCCGGGCCGGCCGACGTGCGCCACCTGGTCCTGGGGGGCAAACCGGTCGTCCGGGACGGGGAATTCCTTCTCTGGGACCCGGCGGAAGCGGCGGCCCGGGCCCGGGAGGAGCTGGAGAAACTTCTTTCCAGGGCGAAGCTCCCGTCATGAAGGCCCGGTCCTCCCTGCTCCGCTCGCCCCTCCCCTGGCTCGGGCTCTACCTTCTCCTTCTCCTCGCCTGGACCCTGGACCCGGACCATCCCAGGGTGGCGGGCCTCTTCCACGACGACGGGGTCTACGTCTGCCTGGGAGAAAACCTGGCCGAACACGGGGCCTACAGGGACCTCCACAGCCCGCCCCCCATCCGGATCGCCAAGTATCCGCCGGGCGTTCCGCTTCTGGCGGCCCTGGGACTGGAACTTTCAGGGGGCGGCCCGGAAGGGACCATTTCCCTCATCCGGGTCTTCAATTCCCTCTTCCTGGTCCTGGCCCTCTTCGCTTTCCACGGGATCCTCCGCCGCGAGCCGGACCTTCCCCGGCCCTTGCTCTTCCTTCTGCCCGCCGCCCTGGCCTTCTCCCCGCCCGTCCTGGACTACCTCAGGATCCCCATGAGCGAAATCCCCTTCCTCGGCCTCTCCCTCCTGGTCCTCCTCGTCCTCCTCCGCCTCGAGGAGAGGCCCCAAAGGCCCTGGGCCCACGCGAGCCTGCTCTCGGCCCTCTTCTTTTCGGCCCTTCTCTTCCGCACTCTCGGCGCCGCCCTCCTTCCGGCTCTCTTCCTCCACCTGCTGCTGGCGGGGAGGAAAGCCACGGCCTACCGCTTTCTCGCCCTTTCCGTGCCTCTTTTTCTCCTCCTCCAGGGGTTCCTCTGGGTGCAGGGCCGTCCCGAGCCGGGCTTCGAGGACATCTCCATCTACGGCCTCCCCTACGGCAAGATCCTGGCCGACGGCCTCCCCTGGCTCCCGAGGGTCGTCCCAGCC
>CAYQBW010000568.1:0-2542 GCA_964415725.1 uncultured Planctomycetia bacterium | reverse complement strand
GCCCGGATGGTGTGGCTGACCCGCGCGAGCCGCCGCCTGAAGTCGGGCAAGGTCCTTCTCGGCAAGATCGAGGGCGAACCCGACCAGGACGGTTTTCTCTTCCGGCGCTCCGACAACGGCGGGGTGATCCAGATCAAGTGGCGCCACCTGATGCCCGCCGACGCCCGGCGGCTGAAGGCCAAGGCCGGCCTCCTGGAGGACACGGAGGAAGAGGTCCTGGTGAAGGCCAGGAAGATCACCGTCCGCATTCCCGGGTTGGCCCGGCCCAAGACCTACATCGGCATCGTGGTGGGCCGCAAACCCGGCGCGATCATCCTGCGGAAGAAGGGATTCGAGACGGAGATCAAGACCGAGCAGATCGAGGGAACGCCGGAATGGGTGGAGGTCCCGGCCCTGGAGGTCTATACGCCTGACGAATTCTACCAGAAGGAGCTCCAGGAGATTCAGCCGGGGGACGACCCGGCCAAGCACGAGGTCCTGGCCCGGGCCCTCAAGGGGGCGGGAGACCTGGAACGGGCCAAGCTCCACTTCCGGAAGGTCCTGGAGCTGGATCCCAACTACCGGAACAAGGCCGCCGTGGAGCACGCCTTGAGCCAGATCGAGGCGGCCCTGGCCCACCGGGACTTGATGGAGGCCATGAAGAAAGTGCGCCAGGCCAAGGGGCAGAAGGATTTCAACCGGGCCCTGGCCCTGGCGGCGGAGCTGGACAAGAAGCTGGACCAGATGCCCGGCCCCCTCAAGCAGGTCTGGCTCGCCCAGAAGGACAAGCTCGTCAAGGACCGCAGGAAATACCTGGCCTCCCAGGTGACGGAGAGGATCTACCAGCTGATCCGGCGCCTGGCCCAGGAGGAAGTGGTCAAGAGGGACGTGGGGCCCGAGGAAGCCAAGGAATTCGCCGAGAAGGAGATGCCTGACCTCATCGTCTCCAGGGTGGCCGCCCAGCTGGGCATCGAAAAGGACGAGGTCCTTGAGCTCTGGAACAAGAGGGAGGAATTCCACCTGGCCAAGCCCAGGAGCGCCACCTACGGGGACGGGACGTTCATTCTTCCCAAGGAGAAGGCCTACGCCGGGACGGGCCTGGCCGAGACCCTGGCCCGGGGCAATTCCCGGAGAGCCCGGGAAAACGAGATGCAAAGGCGGATCAAAGAGTTTCTCCGCCGCCAGCTCCAGAAGCGCCGGAACCGGTCCGGGGGGCGGGGGGGACAGCAGGCCCCCCAGGAGATCACTCCCGAGGAGTGGTGGAAGGAGGCCAGGATCAACGAGAGGCGCCTCTGGCTCATCGCCTACTTCGCCGAGTTCTCGGGGATGATGAAGGTCAAGAAGGCCTACGCCGAGCCCTGCCCCACTTGCGGCGGAACGGGTTACATCTCCGCCTTGGACGCCAATTCCGGAAAGGAGATCCGAGTCAAATGCCCCGCCTGTCACGGCTACCGGATACGCCGGCGCATCCTTTTCTACTGAACCTCTTCCCACTCGTCGCGGCTCTCCTTCTCCCCGCATGCGCCGGGCCGGGGCCCGGGAATGAAGGCCTGGCCCCCCTTCCGGGGAGCAGGCCGGGCAAGGCTGCCAAGACCGGATCCTCTCCGGTCCGGGAGAACTCCGGTAAGGGGTGGGTGGACCCAAAGGTCCTCTCCCTCCCCCGGGGCGAGGACAGCGTTCTTATGGTTTGCGCGGGGAGGAAATACCTCAAGCACCAGGCCTTCGACCTCTTGATGGAACAGGATCCCAGGCGGGGGCTCCAGATCCTGCATGCCATGGCGGACCTGGCCCTGGCGAGGGAAGTGGCCCGCCACGAAGGGGTCCGGGTCCCCCTCTCCGAGGTGGACCGCCTGGTCCGCCTGGGGATGAAGAAGGACCTGGAGCGGGCAAAGAGGAGCTTCGGGCCCCAGGCCACCCTGGAGGACTTCGCCGCCCTGGAGCTCGGGATGAGCCTGGAGGAGTACAAGGCCTGGCTCAGGAAGATGGCCTCCCGCCAGCTCCTTCTCTCCTACACCGTGGTCTACACGGCCCTGCACCAGGACCGGGTGCAATGCCGGATCATGACCCTGCCCGACAAGAAGGAGGCCCTCCGCCTGGCCCGGTCCGTCCGGGAAGGCGCGGACTTCCAGACCCTGGCCCGGAAATACTCCCTGGATCCCACGGCCGTCCAGGGCGGGAAGATTCCCCCCTTTACCAGGGAATTCGAACACCCCGCCGCCAAGGCGGCCTTCAAGCTCCGGGAGGGGGAGGTGAGCGATCCCATCCCCGGCCGGCAAGGCGAAAAGCCTGTCTGGTACCTGGTCTTCCTGGAAAAACGGATCCCCGGCCGGAAAGGGACCTTCCGGGAGCTGGAAGAGGAAGTCCGCCGCCGGGTGCGGGAATCCCCGCCCAGCCCCGAGGACTTCCTGGCCTTTTTCGGGGCGGCCCGCAGGCGCTATGGCTTGCGGCTTTTTCCCTTGGGCAATACAAGGGGCGCCCATGAAAGAGGAACCAGAAGCATTCTCCCGGGAAACGCCCCCTCCACCGGAGGATCTCCCGGCGGGGGAGGCCCGGGATCCCGGGG
>CAYQBW010000567.1:0-2545 GCA_964415725.1 uncultured Planctomycetia bacterium | reverse complement strand
GCAAGAGCACCTTGCTGGCCCTCCTGGGAGGGGCCCTGGCGCCGGGGGAGGGCCGGGTCCTCCTGGAGGGAGAACCGGTTCACCGGATGGATCCGGCGGCCAGGGCCTCCCTTCTCGGCCGGCTTCCCCAGGGGGGGACGGAGGCCTTCGGCTTCACCGTGGCCGAGTCCGCGGCCCTGGGCCTGGAAGCGGGGCGGAAGGGCCTGGCCCTGCCGGGGCCCAAGGAGATGGCCCGGGTCCGGGAAGTCCTGGACCTCCTGGAACTGGGCGGGCTCGCCGGCCGCCCCATGAACCGCCTCTCCGGGGGCGAGCGCCAGAGAGCGCGCCTGGCCTCGGTCCTGGCCCCGGAAAGGCCCTACCTTCTCCTGGACGAGCCCACGGCCGCCATGGACCCCCACATGGCTGTCCGGGTCATGGAGGTCCTGGAACCCCTCGCCCGCGAGGGGAAGGCCCTGCTCGTGGTGACCCACGACCTCAACCTGGCCTCCCTCTTCGCCGACCGGGTCCACCTGCTTGCGGGAGGGCGCATCCGCGCCTCGGGCCCTCCCGGGAGCGTGCTCCAGCAGAAGACCTTGGAGGAGGCCTACGGCCCGGGCCTGGTCCTGGTGCCCCACCCCGTCTCCGGGCGGCCCGCCGTCCTTCCCGGCCGCCCCACCAGGGAGGCCCGGCCGTGAAGGGCGGACCTCTGACCCGCCGGAGACTGGCGGTGGAAGTGGGAGGGGCGGCCCTCCTCTTCCTCTCGGCGGCCCTGCTCTGCCCCCTTTTCGGCGCCGAGTCTTTGAACTGGAAGGAAGCCCTCTCGGGGCAAGGACCCGCCGGTGCCATCTTCTTCTTCCAGCGCCTTCCCCGGGTCGTGCTGGGACTCCTGGCCGGGGGAGGCCTGGCCCTGGCGGGCGCCTCCTTCCAAGCGCTCCTGCGCAATCCCCTGGCCACGCCCTTCACGCTGGGCGTGAGCGGCGCCTCGGCCCTGGGCGCCTCCCTGGCCCTCTGGATCCCGGCCCTCTCCGCCCGTCTCGGCCCCCTGAGCGGCCCCGCCCTGGCGGCCTGGGCCTTCGCCCTTGCCGAGGTCGCCCTGGTGGACCGCCTCGCCCGGACCCGGGCCGGGGGATTCAAGATGGACACCCTCCTTCTCGCCGGGGTCACCCTGGGCCTCATCTGCTCCGCCGCCATCCTGGGTATCCGCTACATCGTCTCCCCCGACCTGCTCGTGGAGATGGACCGCTGGCTCATGGGTGGCCTCACCGTGGGAAGCTGGTCCGAGCCCGCCTCGGTCCTTCCCCTCCTCCTCCCCTCCTCGGCGGCCCTCCTTCTTTTGGCGCGGGACTTCAACCACCTGGCCTTCGGCGAGGAGACGGCCTCCGCCCGGGGGGTGGACCCGGCCCGCACCCGGCGAAAGGCCTTCCTGGCGGGCTCCCTGGCCACGGCCTCGGTCGTCTCCGTCACGGGCCCCATCGGGTTCGTGGGGCTTCTCGTGCCCCACGCCGTTCGGCTCCTGATCGGGCCCGACCACCGGGCTTTGCTTCCTTGTTCCTTCCTGGCCGGGGGGGCCCTGCTTGCCTGGTGCGACACCCTGGCCCGCACGGCCGCCGCCCCCACGGAGATTCCCGTGGGCCTTTTCACGGCCCTTCTGGGTGGTCCTCTCTTTCTATGGCTTCTTTTGCGGGAAAAAGGCTAGAATCCTTCCCCTTCCGGGACGTAAGGGAAGATCTCGTCGGGCTCGGCGGGCGGGGCCGGAAAGCGCCCCCTCCGCCCAGGAGCCTGGAAAAACCTCCCTCACTCGTATGGACCAGAAAGGATTTCCCATGAGCTTGAACAGACTCTCCCTTTTCTCCCTGGGCCTTGGAGCCCTCTTGTTCGCCCCGGCGGTCCCCGCCCAGAAAGCGGCGGACCTCGCCCCCAAGGGCACCTTCGTGGCCATCCGGGTCTCCTCCCTGGGATGGCTGGAGAAGGCCAACGCCTTCCTGGCCAAGAGCATGGGTGAAGACTCGGAATCCATGGAGATCCCGGGCCTCAAGGACTACCACGACCTGGGCGGAGTGGACAAAAAGAAGCCGGTATACGTGTTCCTCGCGGGGAGCCTGCAGAGTCCGCCCTGGATCGCCCTCCCCATGGCCGACGCGGGCGCCTTCGAGAAAGGGATGAAACTTCCCGGAAAACCCCTGGTCAAAGGCTCCTACGGCCTTTTGAACCCCACAGCCATGATGGGAGGAGATGCGCCCGCCCTGGGCGAACCCGCCCTGGGCGACCTTCCCCAAAAAGATCTTTCCATCCGGATCCTGGGTCCCCGGACCCTGGCGGCCTTCGGCCCCAACCTCATGCAGATGCAGATGATGCTCTCCATGATGGCCCGGATGTCCGCCCAGGGAGACCCCAAGAAGGCCCAGGCCCTTGGCCAGGGCGTGGACTACGCTTTCAACCTGGTCAAGAACATCCAGCGCCTGGACCTGGGATTCAGTCTCTCCGGTTCGGGCGCCGGCCGGGTCTCCTTCTCCGCCCTCCCCAAGGGGGACTCCTCCCTGGAAGGCCTGTTCAAGGCCCTCAAGCC
>CAYQBW010000566.1:0-2545 GCA_964415725.1 uncultured Planctomycetia bacterium | reverse complement strand
GCCATCCTTCTTCTCCCGGCCCACCAGGCCGCCCTGGTGGAGCCACCAGGGCGGCCTGGTGGGCCGGGAGAAGAAGGATGGCCTTTTCCCCGGGACCGGGTTTCTCCCCGGACCCCTTGGGGATGAAGGCCACCGCTTCCACGGCGTCCTTCATCACCACCACTGCCCGGGCCCGGTTTTTGGGGTCCTCCAGGGGGAGGCGGGCCCGGCGGGCGAGAAACCCCTCCCGGGCGACCTTCCACCACTCCTCCCACCGGCGGCCCGTAAAGGAAGCCCCCTTCCCGGAAAAAACCCGGGCGGCCCTCTCCACCAGGCCGATCACCGTTCCGAATTCAGGGAAGAAACACCGCCCCGAAAGCACCTCCACCAGGCGGTCCATGACCTCCCGGTCGTGGTACTTCTTTCCCGTCAAGTCCTCGGAATCGTAGGAGATCCACGCCAGGGCCGCGGCGCATAGGCTGGAGACGAAAGGATCGCCCCCGGAAAGTCCCTGGAGAAAGACCGGTGCGGAATCCGGGGAGAGAACCCCTTTCTCCCCGCTCTCGAAAGCAAGGAGAGCGGCGTAGAGGGCGAACCCGAAGAACCGGCCCCGGGCCGGCCCCTTGGAGAGAACATCCTTCAGTTCCTTGGGAAAAGGATGGATCTTCCCCAGGCCCCGCGCCGCTTCCCGGGCGCAAACCAGGGAGGGGTCCCGCAGGGCCTGGAGGAGGAGATTCTTTCCCTCCCGGGGAAGCCGGCTTGCCAGGAGCCTCAAGGCCCTGAGCCGGGTGTCCACGCGCCGGGCGTCCAGGAGGGGCGCCAGCTCCCGGAGGTCCTCCGGGACCAGGAGGGGGCGGAGGAGTTCCTCGGCGGCCCGCCTGAGGGAGGGGGCCTTTCCCTGGAGGCATTGGAACAAGAAGGTCTTTCCTCCTGCCGGATCGAGCTTCAGGACCGCCCTGAGGGAAGCCCGGGCCATCTCCCCGAAATCCCTCCGGAGAAGGGCCTGCTCCAGGATCGGGAGGGCAGGGGTGAACCGGAGTTCCTCCACCAGACGGAGGGCGCCTTTCAAGGGAGCGGCGGGCCCCCGCCCGGCCCGCCGGAAGAGATTGGCCAGGACCCCCTGGAGAAGGTGAGGGTCCTGGGCGGCGAAGAGGTCCAGGATCCGCTGGGCCCTCTGGGCGTTTTTGGGAAGGCGGGAAAGGATGGACAGGTAGGTCCGGACCTGCTTGGGCTCCAGGAAGCCCCGGCCGCCGGGCTCGTTCTTCCCGGACCGGGCCTTCCCGGGACCGGAGGGAAGAACAAGCTTGGGAGGCAGGTTCCCCCCGAAGGACTTCTTCTTGACCGACCCGGGCTGGGGAATCTTCTGGCTCCAAGCGCCGCCCGCCAGGAGGGCCAGAAGGAGCCCCCCCTCGGAAAGGATGGAAAAAGCGCCCAGGATCGCCCTCTTCATGGATTTCTTTCGCCCTTCGCTTCCCTCCCTCTCTTCCCCTTCCAGCCGGACAAAGGGGGCCATTCTAATGGCCCCCTCCCCGCTGGGAAGCCCCTCAGCCCCCGGCCCGGGAGGGCCGGGGGCAAGGGAGGTCACCCGTAGAGCCTGCCCTCGGCGTGGCGCTTCTGGAGGTGCTCCAGCATGTCCGCCGTCATGGCGGCCAGGTCGTAGGAAGGCTTCCAGCCCCACTCCTTCCGGGCGGCGGAGTCGTCGATGGACTGGGGCCAGGAGTCGGCGATGGCCTGGCGGAAGTCCGGCTCGTAGGTGATCTCGAACTCGGGGATGTGCTTGCGGATCTCCTCGGCCAGCTCGGCGGGGGTGAAGCTCATGGCGGAGACGTTGAAATCACCGTGGTGCTCGAGCTTCTCGAAGTCCGCCTCCATCAGGTCCATGGTGGCCTTGATGCAATCGGGCATGTACATCATGGGGAGCCTGGTGTCGGGACCGAGGAAACAGGTGTAACGCTTTTCCTCCACGGCCTTGTAGAAGATCTCCACTGCGTAATCCGTCGTTCCTCCCCCGGGAAGGGTCTTGTGGGAAATGATGCCGGGATACCGCAATCCCCGGGCGTCCACGCCGTAACGCCCCACGTAGTAGTCGCAGAGCAGCTCCCCCGTCACCTTGGTGACCCCGTACATGGTGGAAGGCTTCAAGACCGTTTCCTGGGGGGTGTTGACCCGGGGGCACCCCTTGCCGAAGACGGCGATGGAACTCGGGCAGAGAACCTGGGTGAGCCCCGCTTCCCGCGCGAGCTCCAGGGTGTTGATCAGCCCCGTCACGTTCACGTTCCAGGCGAGCTGGGGATTCTTCTCCCCCGTGGCGGAAAGGATGGCGGCCATGTTGACGATCGTGTCCACGCCGTGCTTCTCGCAGACCTGGGCCAGTTTTTCCTTGTCCGTCACGTCCAGCCACTCGAAGGGACCGGACTCCAGGAGCTCGGGGGAGGGCTTGGTCTTCCGCCCGCAGGCCACCACGTTCTCGGCGCCGTACTTCTCGCGGAGCGCCATGGTGAGCTCCGAGCCGATCTGGCCGACCGAACCGGTTACGAGGATTTTCTGAATCTTCTTGTTCGACATG
>CAYQBW010000565.1:0-2545 GCA_964415725.1 uncultured Planctomycetia bacterium | reverse complement strand
GGCCGGGAGGGGCCCGCCGGGCGGGAGGAAGGCGGAAAGGCAAAGGGCGAAAAAGAGCCGGCGCGGGGTCTTCATGGCGTGCTCCTGGGTCCTGGAATCGGGAGAATTTCCGGGAGAAGCTCCAGTCTTCGGACAAGGATAGATGGGAAAAGGGGATGGGTCTACACCCTTCGGGGGAAGGGAGTCTTGATTCGAGGCATCATCCGGGCCGGGTTTATCGGGATGTTGGAGCCCTTTCGCGGGACGACCGTCGGGACGGCGCGTTGCGCCGTCCCTCGGGCGTCCCCTACGGGTTTTTGGGGGGCGTCCAGACGGCCGGGGCCTCCCGGAAGAACCGCCGGATCACCTCCAGGGCGGGTTTGCCCTGGGGGGAATAGGAGGAATCCCGGGGCCCTCCCTTTTCGAACCAGTCGAAGAAGAAGACGCCCATCAGGAAACCGGGATCCTTGAAGACCCGGGCGAAGCCCTCCAGGCAGTCGGCCTGCTCGGCCAGGTCCACGTTGTCCGGGTTCATGACGTAGTTCCAGGGATCCTTGTTGGCCCCGTCCTGGCTGGGGTAGCCCAGCTCGGTGAAGACGATGGGTTTCTTCAGGCGCCGGTAGAGGCCCTCCAGGTCCTTCCGGATTTTTTTCCACGAGTCGGTCAATTCCTCCAGGGTGGGGTCGTTCTTTTTGGTGAGGGACCAGTAGGCCGTCATGCCCACGAAGTCGAGCATGTCCTGGAAGCGGGCCTCCTCGGCGTGGTCCCAGTTGAAGGAATAGGTGAGGTATCCGGCGAAACGGCCCCGCAGGTTCCGGAAGACCCAGCGCCACATGCTTTCCCGGGCCTCCAGGCTGCAGAATTCCGATCCCCCGGAAAAGATCCCGACCCCCCAGGCCTGGGCCAGGTCGGCGTAATGGAGGATGAAATCCATGTACGAGGAAAACCAGGCCTTGGGGTCCTTGGGCCTGAGGCTCCCCCGCCAGTCCTCTTCCCCCGTGTGGCGGAGGTGGACGATGGGGAGGTACATGACCTGGAGGCCCATCTCCCGGGCGCGGCGGGTGGTCTTTTCCAGCCGGTCGTCCCGCACGGTCTTGGGGCCGAAGCGGTCCACGTAGGTCGAGTCCGCCCGGTCCAGGAAACCGGTGAAGAGAAAGGAGACCCACTGGGCGCCGGCGGCCTGGATATGGGCCAGGTGCTTCTCGTAGGAGAGGGCCGGGTCCCTGTAGTAGAGCCCCAGGACCCCGCCCTTGAAAAAGGGAAGGGGACCCGTGGGTCTTTGGGTGCATCCCTTCCGCCCGAACCAGCCGGCCCGGGCCTCCTGGGCTTTACGCGCGGCGGCCAGCAAGGGGTCGCGCCTGCGAAGGCCGGGTTTCTCCAGGTAGAGGAGGGCCTTGCCTTCCCAGAGGAGCTCCTCGTTGGCGCAGACCCCCCCCGGGAGCCAGACATACCCTTCCAGGGAACCGCCGCCGGGGAGCTCCGAGGAGTCCTCGGGTTCCACGTGGACCCACCGGCCCCGGGTGAGTTCCTCCAGTCTCTCCCGGGCCCTTTCGGCGAAACCCGCGGGAAGGACCAGGGGGTCGGGAAGCCCCAGCCCCAAGAGGTGCACGGGCCGTCCCGAGGACAGCACCACTTTGTCGTAGGCCGGCACCCGGGCCACCTGGGCCACCAGTTTGACCTGGTCCCGCCATTCCATGGGAATCTCCCAGAAAGAAGAGGCCCGGCGCCAGTTTCCCCTCCCGTCGGGGTAGACCAGGATCTCTCCGGGCCGGTCCGTTCCTCCGGCGGGGCAGGAGGGGAGCAGAGCCCCTGCCAGGACCAGGGCCAGGACCCAGGCGGGCCGGCTACTCAGGGGAAACCAGGGTCGGCGGATCATGGCTTTCTTCGGATGAATACGTCCTCCAAAGGGTGCCTGGAGGAAGAGGATCCTACCCATTTCTTCCCCCGGGGAAGAACTTCTCCTTTTTTCTGGATCGGGAGGGCCCCTTCGGCTTTATTTCCCCCCGATTTTCCCGTTCCCAGCGGGCCCACCCAATGCCAAGGCGCGAAGACATCCAGAGCATCCTCATCCTGGGGTCCGGCCCGATCGTGATCGGCCAGGCCTGCGAGTTCGATTATTCCGGGACCCAGGGATGCAGAGCGCTCAAGGAAGAGGGCTACCGGGTGATCCTGGTCAACTCCAACCCGGCCACGATCATGACCGACCCGGGGATCGCCGACCGGACCTACGTGGAGCCCATCGAACCGGGGACGGTGGAGAAGATCCTGGAGAGGGAGAGACCCGACGCCCTCCTCTCCACCCTGGGGGGCCAGACGGCCCTCAACTGCGCCATACAGCTGGCCGAGTCGGGAGTCCTCGAGAGGCTGGGCGTGGAGATGCTCGGCGCCGACGGCAAGGTCATCGAGGCGGCCGAGGGCCGGGAGTCCTTCCGCAGGATCGTCACCGAGGCGGGCCTGGAGGTGCCCCGGTCTGCCCTGGCCCACGACATGGCAGAGGCCCGGGCGGCCATGGAGGAGATCGGCCTGCCCCTCGTGGTCCGGCCGGCCTATACCCTGGGGGGGACGG
>CAYQBW010000564.1:0-2550 GCA_964415725.1 uncultured Planctomycetia bacterium | reverse complement strand
GCCTACCACTTCGTGGCCATCGGGACCTACGAGAACGTCCTGGTCGTGGGGACGGAGCGCCTCACCTCGATCCTCAACTTCGAGGACCGGGGGTCCTGCATCCTTTTCGGGGACGGAGCCGGGGCGGCCGTGGTGCGGCCCCTGGAAAAGGCGGGAAGGGGGGAGATCCTCTCCACTTCCATGGCCCTCAAGGAGGATTTCCAGGCCACCCACGTCCTGGCGGGGGGAGGAGCCAAGCCCTGCACCCCGGAGCGGGTGGCGAACAAGGATCACCTCCTCATCCTACACGGCCGGGACATCTTCAAGTTCGCCGTCCGGGCCTTCGCCGACCTGGTGGAGGAGGCCTTGAAGCCCTACGGGGTGGAGGAACTGGGCCTGGTGGTCCCCCACCAGGTGAACCGGAGGATCGTGGAAGCGGCCCTTCAAAAGCTCGGGATCCCCATGGAGAAGGTTTTTCTCAACATCGATCGCGTGGGGAATACCGGGGCCGCTTCCGTGGGAATCGCCCTGGAGGAAGCGGACCGGAAGGGTCTTCTTCCCAAGGGCAAACTCGTCGTGATCGTCGCATTTGGAGGGGGGCTCACCTACGGGCACGTGCTTTGCCGGTGGTAGCTTCCCATTGATCGAGACCCGGGCCGGGGTTATAGAACAGTTCGGCTCGGTCGCCAGTCTCGTGCCGGGATCCCTTCCAGGGAGGACCGGCACCTTGAAAGCAGGAGGAACTGACGTGGGAGACAAAATGAACGAAGCCCAGGAAAGCGAAAAGAAGGGCGGAGGTTCCGTCGAGGAGCGGGTGATCAGCATCATCTGCGAGCAGATGGGCGTTCCCCGGGAGAAAGTGGCTCCCGAGACCCATTTCATCAATGACCTGGGAGCGGATTCCCTGGACACGGTGGAACTCGTCATGGAGTTCGAGGACGAGTTCGATATCAACATCCCCGACGACGAGGCGGAGAAGATCACCACCGTGGGGGACGCCATCAACTACATCCAGAGCAAGATCTGACCCTTTGCGCCTGGCGCATGGAAACCCGGTCCCGGACTCTCCCCGAGGGGGACCGCGGGAAAGGACTCGAAGACCATGACCAGACGTCGCGTCGTCATCACCGGCTTGGGGGCGATCACCCCCTTGGGGCACGATTTCGCCACCACCTGGGACAACCTGCTGGCGGGAGTCTCGGGGGTGGCCCTGATCGACCGCTACGACGTGTCCCAGCACACCACGAAGATCGCCGCCATGGTGAAGGATTTCGACCCGGAGGTCTATTTTCCGGGGAGGGAGGCCAGGCACCTCGATACTTTCGTGCAATACGCCCTGGTGGCCTGCAAGGAAGCCATGGAGGATTCCGGCTTCGACGCGTCCCGCGATGGAGGAGACCCGGGCCGTTTCGGCGCCGTCCTGGCCACGGGGATCGGGGGAATCCATGAGATCGAAAACCAGCACCTTCGATACATGGAGAAGGGGGCCCGGCGGGTGACGCCTCACTTCATCCCCATGATCATGCCCAACGCCATCTCCGGGGAGATCGCCATCCGCTACGGCTTGAAGGGGCCCAACTTCGTGGTCGCCTCGGCCTGCGCCTCTTCGGCCCACGCTCTCGGGATGGCGGCCCGGCTGATCCGGTGGGGCGAAGCCGACCTGATCGTGAGCGGGGGGTCGGAAGCCGCCACCACGCCCCTTGGGCTCGCGGGCTTCAGCAACATGAAGGCCCTCTCCACCCGCAACGACGATCCCGAGCGGGCGAGCCGCCCCTTCGACAGGGAGCGGGACGGTTTCGTCATGGGGGAAGGGTCGGCCATCCTGGTCCTGGAGGAGCTGGAACACGCCCGGAAGCGGGGCGCCAGGATCTACGCCGAGCTCAAGGGGTTCGGGATGAACGACGACGCGGGGCACATCACCGCCCCCGACCCCACGGGGGCCACCCAGGCCCTGACCATGCGGATGGCGCTCCAGGACGCCGGCGTGGACCCCACGGAAGTGGACTACGTGAACGCCCACGGGACTTCCACTCCCTTGAACGACAAGATGGAAGCTCTCGCCATCACCCGGGCCTTCGGCGATCACGCCGGAAAGCTTGCCGTGTCCTCCACCAAGTCCATGGTGGGTCACATCCTGGGAGGCTCCGCCGCCGTGGAGACGGCCGTGACGGCCCGTTCCATCTTCGAGGGCAAGGTCCACTTGACCATGAACTTCGAAAACCCGGACCCGGGGGTCGAGCTGGATTTCGTCCGCGGGGAATCGAGGGAGATGAAGATCCGGAACGCCGTCAAGAACTCCTTCGGTTTCGGCGGACACAACGCCAGCCTGGTCCTGGGCAAGCTGGATTGACCCGGCCTTCCCCGCCGGGGGAAGGAGAGGTCGGGTCGGGGAGCGCGGAAATGAAAGAGAAAGAGCCCGTCGCCCTGGCCTTCGACCTGGGAGGCACCAAGATCCGGGCGGCCCTGGTTGACAAGCGGGGGGAAATCCTTCACCACGTAAAGATCCCCACCCCCAAGGAGAGGGAGGCCATCATGGAAGCCTTCCGGGAGGGGGCGCGGGCCATGGTGGAG
>CAYQBW010000563.1:0-2556 GCA_964415725.1 uncultured Planctomycetia bacterium | reverse complement strand
TTCCTGTAAAGGTCGGAGGCGGGAATGGCGGCGAAAAAGAAAGAGGCTGAGGCGGGAAAGATGGAGTATGGGGAGGCCCGCCGGGAGCTGGAGGAGATCCTCCGCGCCCTGGAGGAGGGAGAGGTCGAGGTGGACCGCCTGGCGGGCAAGGTGGAAAGAGCGGCGGAACTCATCCGGATCTGCCGGGAAAAACTTCACGCCCAGGAAGTAAAGATCCGCAAGGTCGCGGCGGAGCTGGAAAAGGAAATCGCCCCCGAGGAAGAGGAAGAAGAAGTAGAGGGCGACGGCGAATGACCCTCAGCCCCCGGCGACGAGGCGGCAGACCTCACCCGTGAGATACCCCATATAATAGCCAACCGTATTCCCAAGGACGGCCAGGATGAGCCCCACCGGCGCAAGGTCGGCCCTGTAGACCGTGGCCACCAGGGGCGCCGAGGCTGGCCCGCCGATGTTCGCCGTGGATCCCACGGCGAGAAAGAAGAGGGGAGCCTTGAGGAGGCGGGCTGCCGCCAGGAGGACCAGGGCGTGGATGGAGATCCAGAGGGCGCCGGCCAGCACCAGGGCCGGCGCTCCCAGGATGGAGGAAAGGTCCGCCTGGGCCCCCACGCCGGCGAGCATCAAGTAGATCCCGGCGTATCCCACCTGGTCGCCCCCCTTGGCCTTGAGTTTCCGTACCGGCGTAAAGGAAAGGAGGACCCCCAGGATGGAGACCAGGAGGATACCCCAGGCGAAGTGGTTCACCCTCCCCTGGATCTCGGGCAGGAGCCTTCCCGCGCCCATGCAAAGCGGCGCCACCCCCAGGCCCAGGAAGGCGATCCCCGCGGCGGCGGGCAGGTCCATGCCTTCCTTCCCCCCCAGGTCCATTCCCTCCACCCTCTCCCGGGCGTCCTCCAAAAGGGAACGGTCCGCCCCCAGGAAACGGTCGATCTTCTTCTGCCGGGAGGCCAGGGAGATGAGGAGCCCGATCCAGGTATAACCCACCACCGTATCCACCACCACCATCTGGCCGAACAGCCCCGGCGGGGTTTCGAAGACGGCCTGGAGCCCGACCATGTTGGCGCTTCCCCCGATCCAGGAACCCGCCAGGGCGCCGAACCCCCTCCAGGCGTCCCCGGGAAGGATGGGCCCGAGAAGGGAAAGGCTCACCAGGGCCCCGAGAAAGATTCCCAGGCTCCCGGCGAAGAACATGAGCACCGCCGGGAGCCCCAGGTCCTTCACCGACCGGAGGTCGGCCGTGGCCAGGAGCAGGAGAAGGGCCCCGGGAAGGAGGTAGAGCTGAAAACCCTTGTAGACCGGGCTGGCCTTGGGAAGGACCCCCAGCGTGGTGGCGAGCATGGGGAGGAAGTAGACCCAAACCAGGGCGGGGAGAAACTTGAACAACCTGGGCCCGAAACGGCTCTTCTCCACCTGGAAGACCACCCAAACCAGGAGGGAAAGGACGAAGAGCACCCCCCCGGGGGAGCCCAGGACCTTGGCGGCGAAATCCCCCGCCCAGGGAAAGTGAAGCGCCATGTTTCACCCCTCCGGCAGAAAGCCGCGAAAGGGAGGATGGTGCGGAAAAACAGGAAGAAGGGCAAAATTTTTCCCGATTCCCTTTTTCCCCCCCGTTCTTCCTAGCTTCCATGGCAAGGACTTTTCCCGCACCCCCGTATCGGAACGAGATTCTCCGCCCCGCCTCCAAGCCACGGCAGTGGCTTCAATTCCTCAAGGAAACGTCTCGAATCCCGAAAATAGCGCAGAAGCGGGAATTGGGGTTCCCGGGGCCGGATCGGCCCTAGTATTCCACCAACAAGAAACAGGGAGCGAAACCATGGGACTGAGGGTCAACACGAACATCGCCTCCATCAACGCGCAGAGAAACCTCGCTGCCGTCAACCAGAGGCTGGGAAGGAACTTCCAGCACCTTTCCACGGGTCTTCGGATCGCCACGGCGGCCGACGATTCGGCGGGCCTGGCCATCAGCGAAAGGCTGCGGGCCCAGATCCGTTCACTCGCCCAGGCCGAGCGGAACGCCAATGACGGCGTCTCCTTCGTCCAGACCGGGGAAGGCGCCTTGAACGAGGTGAGCAACATCCTCGTGCGCCTGAGGGAACTTGCGGTCCAGGCCTCCAACGGAACGGTGTCCGACGACGACAAGGACACTCTCCAGGAGGAATTCTCCGCCCTCCGCAGCGAGATCAACCGGATCGCCAAGTCCACCGAGTTCAACGGCATCCACCTGCTGGACGGATCCGCCACCGTTACCTCCTTCCAGGTGGGAATCGGCGTGGATACGGGAATCAACCAGATCAGCCTTTCCCTCTCGCCGGCCCTTTCCACCAGCCTGGGGTTGAGCACGGTGAACATCGGGTCCACCGGCGACACGAGCTTCGCCATCACCCAGATCGACAGCGCGATCAATACGGTCTCCCAGTTGCGCGGCGACTTCGGCGCGGTCCAGAACCGGCTGAACTCGACCATCGCCAACCTGGGAAGCGCCCGGGAGAACCTGAGCGCCGCCGAGAGCCGGATCCGGGACGTGGACGTGGCCTACGAGACGGCCCAGCTCACGAGGAA
>CAYQBW010000562.1:1611-2577 GCA_964415725.1 uncultured Planctomycetia bacterium | reverse complement strand
GTCCCTGGAGGGGGACGCTTCCTGGCGGCACCTGCGGGCCCTGGAGGAGCTTGGGAGGCTCCTGGATTCACGGGGGAGGATCGGCCCGGCGGAATTGGAAACCCTGGCCCGGGACACCAGGGACGGCGCGGCTCTTCGGGTCGTGGGGGAGGCTCTTTCGGGAGAGGCGCCGGCCCGGGTCCGGTCCGCCCTGAGAGGATTTCGGGGAAACGCGGGCGCCCGGAGCCGGGCCGCCTCCCTGGCCTATCTCCTGGAGGGCGCCCTCCTGGAGGAAGAGCCCTCCCTTGCGGGGGCGCTCCACCTGGCGGGGGCCCTGGATCGGGCCCTGGCCGTCCTTCCCCGGGAGGCGGCTGCCCGGGCGGCCCGGCGGGCCTACCAAAGGTGGGAGTCCCTGGGACGCCCCTCCTGGGGGTGCCTCCACCAGGGCCTGCCCGGGAGCCCGGACACCCTCCTGGCCTTCGGGGGCGTTCCCTGGGGGCCCAAGTCCTTCGGGGCCGGAGAGGGGAGCCTTCTTCCCATGGTGATCCGGCTTACGGAAAAAGGCGCCCGGGCCAGGCTCCTGGATCCCAAGGAGACCCGGGGAGCCCTTACGGTCCGGCTCGGGAGATAGCCCGGGAGAATCAGTTCTCCTTGTTCCTTTCCAGGAATTCAGCCAGGCTTCCGTGGAACCTGGAGAGTCGCCTGGCGAGAGACTCCTTCTTTCGGGGGCCGGCCTCCCGGGCCGGGCCGCCGAAATCCTCTTCTTCTTCCTCCTTTTCCTCTTCGTGGAAAGGGGTTCTTCCAAGGCCGAGGCGGAGATCCGTTTCCATTTCCGCCTGGAGTGCCTTGAGGCCCACGAAAGCCAGGAAAGGGCCGGCCAGGAGGGCCCAGAGCTGCAGGGTGAAAAGACCGTAGAGGAAAAGCCCCCCGCAGAGGGCGAGACCGAGCAGCCCCGAGAGGAGGGATGCCAGGGGGCGGGGGTAGCGC
>CAYQBW010000562.1:0-1601 GCA_964415725.1 uncultured Planctomycetia bacterium | reverse complement strand
GGGACCAGGTTCAGGGTTCCGAAGAGGAGGTTGATCCTTCCGAACGTATGAAAGGGCTCGGCGGGCAGCAAGGCGAAGAGTCCGAGGAGAAGGTTCATCGCCGGACCTCCCGCGGCCACGGGGATTTCCTTCCAGCCGGCAAGGGGGCCCGGGTCCAGCTGGGTGAGCCCTCCGAAGAAGTGGAGGACCACGCCTCCCACCCGGACATGGAAGGCCCGGGCGGCCAGGGCGTGGCCCAGTTCGTGGAGCACCAGGGCCGCCAGGGCGGACAGGGCGACCAGAGCCATGGCCCCCCTCCGGGCGGAGGGCGCGTCCAGGACCATCAGGAACAAGAGAAGGAGAACGGCCGGGAAGGTCCAGTGGACGCGGATGGGCGTCCCCAGGACCCGAACCGGCAGGGTGAGGTTCACGGCGGAACCTCCCTCTCCTGGACCAGGTCGGGATAGAGGAGGCGGATCACCTCCTTGCCTTCCTCCAGGTCCTTGGGGGTCTTCACCGGGTAGAACCGGTTGTCCCGGCCCGTGCGGGGAACCACCAGGTAGGCGCACTTGAGAAAGGCCGTGAGCTGGCCGATGAGCCGCTCGAACTGGATGACCTCCTCCTTGCCGGCCCTCTTGCGCACGGCGAACCAGCTCAAGGGGAACTCCCGGTCCAGGGATTCCCGCTCGAAGGTGAAGGTATTGCAGTTGAAGACCTCCACCTGGTCCTGGTCGAAGTCCGGGGGAAAGCGGAAGTCCTCGACGATCTGGATCTTGCCGTCCACCAGCACGGGACAGCCGCCCTTGTCTCCGGGCCACTTGGGGGCCACCTCCACCGTGGCTTCCACCTTTTGCTCCAAATGGATCCCCAGGACCACGGGATCCACCCGGGCCCCCAGGTTGTCCACGTTGGCCACGAGAATGTGTTCCACTCCCCGGGCGCGGAGCCAGTCCAGGCCGCCCCGGCTCCGGATGGCGGGAGCGAAATCCCCGTGGCCCGGGCCGTAGAAGGAGGCCGCCCCTTTCTCGTCCTTGAAGAGGTTCCCGTTCTTGTCCAGGCGGGGGTGGAGATACTGGTGGAAGATGAAAAAGTCCTCCCTGGGAAGTCCGAACCAGTTCTTCTCTTCCAGGTGGCGGAGCGTGGCTTCGTCGGTGGCCCAGGAATTCATGAGGAGGATGGGGATCTTTCCGCCGCATTCGCGGGCCACCTTGGCGGTATGCCGGATCTTCAATTCCAGGAAAGAGATGTCCCCCGTGACCGGGACGGTTCCCTTCACCACTCCGCCGAAGCGGGTGGCCATGCCCCCGTTGAGGATGACGATCCCGAGCTTGCCCCGGGCGATCTCCTCGCGGCCTTTTTCGTTGGCCCGTTTCCACTCTTCCGAATCCCTCTTCGGGAAGGGAATGAGGGCCTCCTTGGGGGGGGGCTCGATCTTCCCTTTCTCCAGGCCCGACTCGGGGGAGAGGGAACCGTCGAGCCACCTCATCCGCAGGTCCTGGAAGAGAGCGGCGTCGAAGCCGTAGCGTTCCAGGATCTGCCTGTCTTCCGGCCTGAGTTCCTCCACTTGGATTCTTCTCCTGTGGTTCGATTTCTGCGACGATGCTTCCCCCTTGGGTCCCCCG
>CAYQBW010000561.1:1238-2582 GCA_964415725.1 uncultured Planctomycetia bacterium | reverse complement strand
CCCGGTCCCCCAAGGTTTTTCATTTCTCCTTCAGGAGCTTCACCACGACCTTGCGGAGAGCTTCCTCGTTGCCCGAGCCGACCTTGTAGTAGCGGACGATGCCCTTGCGGTCCACCACGAAGAGCGTGGGAATCCCCACGATCCCGAAGGTCTTGGAGCCCACGTTTCTCTCGGTGATCACGATGGGGTAGTTGAGGGGGACCTTGTCGTGGAAGATCTTGTTCAACTCCAGTTCCCTTTCCTTGGAAACCCGGCCCGCCGACTTTCCGATCAGGATGTCGCCCTTGCGCCCGGTCAGCTCCCAGGCGAAACCGTAGTAGGTCGTGACCCCCACCACCTGCAGGCCCTGGTCCTTGAACTCCTTCTGGAGCTTCACCAGGTAGGGGATCACCGCCCGGCAGGGGCCGCACCAGGTGGCCCAGAAATCCAGCACCAGGACCTTGCCCTTGAACTTCTTCCAATCGAAGTTCTTGTCCCCGATCACGTCCACCACGGGAATCTCCGGCAGGGGCTTGCCCTTGAGCGATTCCCTGACTTTCCACATCTTGTAATTACGGCCCGTGAGCCGGGACCCCAGAGAGTCCAGGATCCTGCCGTATTTCCCGTCCACGTCCTCCTTGCCCAGCTCCTCGAGCAGCTTCTTGGCCTGGTCATACTTGTTCTGGCTGTAGAGAATGAAGAGCGCGTTGATCCCGGCCTCCAGGGCCTTGGGGCTCTTGGGTTGGGCTTTGCGGAAGGCCAGGAACAACTTGAGGGCCTTGTCCCTCTCCCCGAGCACCTGGAGAGCGCTGGCCTTGTAGAAAAGCCCCTCGCCGGACTCGAGCTTGGAAGCGTATTCCTTGAGAAAGCGGGCGGCCGCTTTCTTGACCTTTTCCACGGCGGCCTTTCTCTTGGCCAGCCAGGCTCTCACCTTTTTGATGTCCCGCCTGTCCTCCCGGGCCAGGGGCGGAACCTTCCCCTGGTCGGTGACCTTCTTCCAAGCCGCCTCGAGGGAAGAGTCCCCTTTGGTCGCCGCGGCGGGGGTCACCCCCGCCTGGGCCGAAAGCCCTCCCCAGGGGAAGCAGAAAAGCAAGGGAAGCAGGATTCCAGCAGTCTTCATGAGCGCACCTTTCCTGAACTGCAAGCAATCTCCCCCAAACCCAGCCGGGGGAGGGACCAAACTCACAAGGAATCGATTCCTTATTATCTCCCCCCGCCCCGGCCGGTCCACAACCATGGCCCGCCCAATCGCAAGGATTTTACGAGAACCTACCGTCCGGCTCTCCTGGACAAATCCCCGCGAAAGGCCTATATTCTTTGTCTTTCGCGTGCAAAAAGGGGGGTTCCATGCGGGTTTCCAGGGTC
>CAYQBW010000561.1:0-1228 GCA_964415725.1 uncultured Planctomycetia bacterium | reverse complement strand
TCCAGGGTCGTTCCTGCATTCTTTTCTTTCACATTTTTCCTCCTTCCCATGCGGGCCCAGGAGACCCGGCCTCCAAAGCCGCCCTCTCCCATGGACCGGGTGGTGGTCCTCGGGGCCAGCCTCAGCGCCGGGTTCGGGAACCTTCTTCCCCTGCGCATGGTTCTCCGGAAGGCCTTCCCGGAGCGGAAGTGGAACGCCAAGAACCTCAAGGACACGGCCACGAGCCTCTTCTTCCTCCAGCCCCTGGGGACGGGGAAGTTCCAGGTGGACAAGGCCCTGGATTTCAAGCCCACCCTGGTGGTGGGGCTGGATTTCCTCTTCTGGTATCTCTACGGGCAGGTCCCGGAAAAAAGCCGCCTCCAGAGACTCGAAAAGGGACTCCAGCAGTTGGAACGGCTGGGGAAGGTCCCCGTGCTGGTGGGGGACATCCCGGACATGCACGGCGCCTCGCCGGACATGCTCCCTCCCTCCGCCATCCCAAAAAAAGAAACCCTGAAGGCGGCCAACGAGAGGATTCATGCCTGGGCGAAAAAGCATCCCAACGTCCTTCTTTTCCCCCTGGCGGAATTCACCAGGGAGGCCAAGACCAAGGGATGGGATCTGAAGCCCGGCCCGGGGGAAAAGCCCTCCTTCCGCCCTCTGCATCTCACCCCTTCCCAGCTCCTCCAGAAGGATCGCCTCCATCCCAGCCGGGCGGGCGCCTGGCTCCTGGGAAGACTCCTGGCGCAGTTCATGGAAAAACATCTCCCAGGCATAAAAAACCCCAAGTCCCCCCGGGTCCCCGCCTCTCTCATCCTGAAGGAGTTGTCCGGGACGACCCCCAAGAAGAAAAAACAACCCCTGTAGGGGACGCCGTAGGGGACGCCCGAGGGGCGGCCGAAGGCCGGCCCGACGGTCGTCCCGCGATTTCCCCAGGCTGCGGGATGATTTCCCATTCCCGGAAACCATCCCGGGCCGACGTTCGGCGCCGAAGACGGCGCCTCCGGCGGCCCCTACACCCATGGTGACCCGATCGCCCATCCCATCCCGGTTGGAACGTAGGGGACGCCCGAGGGGTGGCGCGAAGCGCCGCCCCGACGGTCGTCCCGCGCTATGGCCCCAAAATCCCGATGGATCCGGCCCCAAAAACCCATTCCCCAGGCTGCGGGATGATTTCCCATTCCCGGAAACCATCCGGGCCGACGTTCGGCGCCGAAGACGGCGCCTCCGGCGGCCCCTACACCCATGG
>CAYQBW010000560.1:0-2586 GCA_964415725.1 uncultured Planctomycetia bacterium | reverse complement strand
ACCACCACCACCAGGACCAGGGCCACCACCAGGGCGCCCCCCAGGCCGAGGAACAGGAGCTTGTTCCCCTTTTTCCCGCCCCGCTCCAGGGCATCCCTCCGCCTGGCCCGGCCCCGGCTTCCTTCCCTTTTGCGGCCGCCGCCCTTGGACCGGCCTGCCCGGCGGGACCGGGCTCTCTCCTCCGAAGGCGGAGAAGCCGGTTCCCCCCCGGCCAGGGCTTCCACGACGAAAGCCTTGCCGCACTTGGGGCACTTCACCCTCTTTCCGAGGGCCTCCTCCTTGACGTGGAAGCCGGCGCCGCAATGGGAACACCGGGTCTCGATCTTTTCACCCATGGTCACGTTCCTGGTTGTCCTCGGCCCTGCCTTCGCCCCTTTTCCCCGGGAATCTGATACGCAACAGGCCTCCCCTTCGAGGAAAACGCCCCCATGTTAGGAAAAAGGAACCTCCCCGTCACGAAGGAGGGGCTCAGATGATTCCCTTGGCCTTGAGCCACCGGATCACCCGCCCGATGATGATGAACCGGTAGAAAGAGTGGCGGACCCGGAAGCGGACCAGGGTGGTGTAGAGGACGTTGAGAAACCTGAGGAAAGGATTGGCCCCGTACCAGGAGGCCACAGTCTTCCCGTCGATGAAAAAGGAAAAATAGGAGGCCAGCTCGAGAAAATCCCTTTCCTTGGGTCCGAACCACATGGCCTGGGTCCGGTTCCAGTGGGTGGTCCCCCACTCCTCCAGGGAAGTGGGCGCCCGAAGCCCCCGCTTGACCGCTTCGTCCCAGAGGGCGGTTCCCGGGTAAGGGGTATAGAGCTGGAGGTTGCTCGTCCGGGCCTCGGGATAGATCTCCACCACCTCCAGCATGAGCCGGAGGGTCTTGTACACGTCTTCCATGGTCTCCCCGGGAAAACCGGCCATGAAAGACATCTGGGGAATGATGTCGTGGGCCTTGAGCTTCTTCACCGCCTTGCGGACGTCGTCGGCGGTGATGTTCTTGCGGATCATCTCCAGGACCCGGTCCGAGCCGGATTCCACGCCCACGTAAAGGGTCTGGATCCCGGCCTTCCTGACCAGGTCCAGGAAATCGTCGGGGAAGGCGTTGATGTAGTCGACCCGGCAGTCGGCCCTGAAGGTCATCTTGATTCCCCGGCGAAGGATTTCCTCGCAGACCTGGGTGACCCATTTCCGGCTCCCGAAAAACAGGTCGTCCTGGATGTTGATGGCGTTCAGGTCGTACCCGTCGCGGAGTTCCTGGATCAAGTCCACGACCTTCCCGGGTGAATAGGACCGCCAGCGGTTGTTCACGTTGGGGTTTTGCTGGTAGCAGTAGGCGCACCTGTGGGGACAGCCCCTGCTCGCCATGATGATCATGTCCCGCTCCCCCAGGATCTTGGTGGTGATATACCTGGGCATGTCGAGCAGGTGGTAGGGAAGGGGGGGAAGGGAATCCAGGTCCACGGCGGGCCCCTGGGGATTGAGCACGAGTTCACCGCCGGACCTCTTGAATCCCAGGCCCGGGATGTCTTCCACCGGTTTCCCCTCGACCCGGCGGAGAACGAACTCCAGGAAGCTCTCCTCCCCCTCGCCGACGACGACGAAATCCACCAGGGGGTGAGAGAGGGTCTGCCGGCCGAGAATGGTAGGGTGCACGCCGCCCCAGACGATGGGCACGCGGGGGGCCTTTTCCCGGACCAGGCGGCTTGCTTCCAGGCCGTGGGTGATCTGGAGACCTGTCATGGCGGAGACGCCGAATGCAGCCACGTCCTTTCCGTCGCCCAGGGCCTCCAAAAGGACCGGGCGGGTCTCCTTCAAAAGTCTCTCGTCCAGGATCCTCACGTCTACGCCCGCCGCCACGAGGGGCGCCGCCACGTAGAGAACGGAGAGAGGCAGGGAGGCTGTGACCCCCACCGTGTCCCAGCCCGTCCTGGGATAGAAGAGAATGACTCTACGCGCCATCTGGGCTCCAGGTTCCGCCCCTCCCCCAGCTCCTCATCGGCCCGGAAAGCCCCCGGAGGCAAGCCAGAAGCCCCAGGAAAAGCCCGGCAGGAAAGAGAAAGATCCACCAGGCCCCGAAGCGGTGGAAGAGATCGACATACCAGATGTGCCTGAACCCCATGAGCTGGGGGCTCCTGGGGGGAAGAGCCAGGTCCGAGTCCAGCCCGAACCACTTCCGGGCCAGGCCGGGAGTCCCGCCCGGCCGAAGTTCGCCCTCCAGGTTGGAGAGAAAGTAACGCCACTGGCCCAGGAGGGGGGAATAGCGGGGTTCCAGAAAAACCATGTTGTAGATCTGGTTCGCCAAGGCAGGGTTCTTTTCCACCTCTTTTCTGTATTCCACCTGCCGGGCCGCGGCGAAGGAAGCGGCATACCATCCCTGGACGGGGCTCAGCACCCCCCCCAGGGAGACCAGAAAGCCCGCCACCAGGGCGGCCCGGAAGAAAACCCGGAAAGGCCGGTTTCTCCGGGAGAGGTCCTTGTAGAGGAAACCTCCCAGAAGGACCAGGGGGCCCAGGGCCGGGAGGAGGTAACGGGGCCCCCAGCACCAGCTCCCATGCCACCCGGCCGCGAAGGACGTGGGAAGGAGGAGGACAAGGA
>CAYQBW010000559.1:0-2595 GCA_964415725.1 uncultured Planctomycetia bacterium | reverse complement strand
CCCCCAGGGCTGGGAGGAGAAAGAGAAGGAAAAGGAAAGTCCGCCGTCCTGTCACGGCCCCCATCTGGTTCTCCTCTTTCCTTTACCCCGCCGTGAGTTTCGCGGCGTCGCTGGTCTGGATTCCCAGCTTGTTGGCCCCAGAGCCCTGGATCCACTGGAGGTAGATGTCGGGGAAGGTGAGGGCCCAGGACGAGGGGGGAAGCTGGAAGGTGCGCCGCGCCTTTCCCGCCGGCGAGGTGGGGGGGGGAACGGCTCCCACGATACTGGTGTAGAGGAAACAGCCCGGCGCACCCAGGGGGCCCAGGTCCAGGGGCAGGGGAACTCCAAGGAATTTCCGGTTCGAGTTCCCGGCCACGAGAAAGCAGGGGGCCGAGGGCGCGCCGCCCGAAAGGGTGACCGTGAAGGCCCTGTCGTACCTGGGCGGGGCGCCGGTTCCGATCCTCCCGGCGCAACCCTTCCCGAAAGGAAGGAAGGAAAGGACGGGCAGAAGCTTGATCTCCAGGTCGACCTGGTAGGATTTCTTCACAATCCAATTCCTGGAACTGATGAATCCCTCGAAGGAAAAGGGCACCACGAGAGGAACCCCTTTTCTCAGGTGAAAGGGTATTTCCTCATGAAAGGAAAAGGTGCCGCCTGTCGACTTCTTCGTCCAGGTTCCCACCACGGCGGAAACCATGCCTTTCCCGGAAGAAAGCCTCCCATGGAAGGAGACCCGGAGAACCGCCTCCAGGTCCCTGGGAGAGGTGAAGGTCGCCTGGAACTTGGCCGGCCCGGCAAGCCGGCTCCTGGTGATCGTCCCCCCCTGGGAGGGAACGATGACGGTGTGGCTGGACCAGGCCTGAGCCTGGAGAAGGCAGCCCGGCTCGGGACCATGGAGGCGGGGTTTCACCCACATCATGGAGCCGGCCGTCGCTCCGTTGTTTGCGGTCTGGGCGAAGAGGAACTTGTCTCCCGTGATCGGCCCCGCCGGGAGGAAACTTTCCTTGTAGCGGGCCGAGGCCCCGGCGAAGACCCCGGGCTGCTGGAGAGCCTTCACCTGGAGGCTCACCCCACCCTGGGCGGAAACCAGGCCGGCGGAAAGAAGAAAGGGAAAGATGAAAAAGAACCGCATCGCGTCCTCCCTCCTGGAAAGAAGTTTTCAGGACCATTGAACCTGCCCCCGATTCTCACCCACCCTTTCCCTCCACGCAATCCCTCCTTCCGCCCGGCGCGGAGTGGGCACTCCCGGAGAAGAATCGGCTTCGACTCATCGAGGCCGGTTCCCGAGGGCGGCCTTGAAATCCTTGTGTGCCAGGAACGCGGCCTGGGAATGCTCGAAGTCCACGTACTCCGGCCTCACCTTCCCCATGGACGCGCAAAGGCGGCACTGGGGAATCTTCCCCATGTAGGAGAGGCCCCTGGGAGGGAAAAGGAGGGACGGCAGCGAGAAAAAGAGACCAAGGAAGTGCCCAAGGAACCCAAAGCCCAGAATGGATTCCGAGGCGGACTCTTTCTTTTCGGGCTTCCTCTGAAATTCCACCCAGACGAAACGATCCGTGGGACGCCCGCAGTGGATGCAGATCCCCGGCAGGGATTGCCCGTCCCTGAGAACCACGAGTGTCATGTCGGGATCCGTTCCGGCCCTGTCCAGGATGTTCCCCCCACAAGAAGGACAAAGGTTCTTTTCCCTGGGGATGACCATTCTGTGGCAGTGTGGGCATTCCTGGATCATGGTTCGCCTCCGGGAAAAAAGATATGGACCTCCGCCATGGAATCAAGAACGCCCGTGGTGTAATCTTTGGGGTTCCTCATCCTCCTTTTGGATCCGCCCGGACGCCGTGGACTACATCCTGGGAATCTCCGCCTTCTACCACGACTCGGCCGCCGCCCTTCTCGGCGACGGCCGGATCCTGGCGGCCGCCCAGGAAGAGAGGTTCACAAGAAAGAAACACGACCACCGCTTCCCGGCCCGCGCCGTCCGGTGGTGCCTTGAGGAGGCGGGGATCGAGCCGGGCGACCTGGCGGGGGTGGCCTTCTACGACAAGCCCCTCCTCAAGTTCGAACGACTCCTGGAAACCTGGCTCGCCACGGCGCCCGCAGGGTTCCGGGCCTTCCGCAAGGGCCTTCCCCTCTGGCTCAAGGAGAAACTCCACCTTCCCAGGCTCATGGACCGGGGCCTGGGGGGCGGATACAAGAAGCGCTACGTCTTTCCCGAGCACCACGAGTCCCACGCGGCCAGCGCCTTCTTCCCCTCCCCCTTCGAGGAAGCCGCCATCCTCACCATGGACGGGGTGGGCGAGTGGGCCACCTCCTCCTTCGGAAGGGGAAGGGGGAACCGGATCGAACTCCTGGGCGAGCTCCGGTTCCCCTCCAGTCTCGGCCTTCTCTACTCGGCCTTCACCTACTACTGCGGTTTCCGGGTGAACAGCGGGGAATACAAGCTCATGGGACTCGCGCCTTACGGGGAACCGCGTTTCCAGGATCTCATCCTGGACCGCCTCCTGGACCTCAAGGAAGACGGCTCCTTCGCCATGAACATGGCCTATTTCCACTACCACAAGGGCCTGACCATGACGAACGGCCGTTTCCACCGGCTCTTCGGGCGTCCCCCCCGCC
>CAYQBW010000558.1:0-2599 GCA_964415725.1 uncultured Planctomycetia bacterium | reverse complement strand
GTAGAGCCGGTCCCCCAGGGAGAGGAAGGGGGTCAGCCTGGGCGCGCCGAAGGCCGCCAGGCGCACTTTGGGAGGAGAACCCTTTTCGAGAAAGAGGTACCGGTCCACCCCCACCTCCCCGAAGCGGCCGTCCACGTCGGAGTCGAAAAGTTCCAATACCCCACCCCGAAAAGATCCTTTCAGGCAGGTGAGGCTTTGGATTTCCAGACCGTTCCCGATCCGAAACACCATGAAGTAGTACCAATCGGTCCGGTTTCCAAACCGGAACTTCACACGGCAAAAGGGCACATACTTTCCAGGTAGTGGATGGAAGTCCCCTCGGCCGTCCCGGTCCACGAGAAGCTTCCCGTCTCCAGTCTTCCAGAAGACCAGTTTTCCCCCGGGCGTGGGGAAAGGGATCGAAACCTTTCCTTCCTTGCCGGGGAACGACAGGGAAAGGAAGGATCCCCGCTCCAGGGAAAAGGCGGCCGAGGGGGCCAGGTGGACCAAGGCCACCCTTCCCCCCTTTTTCTCCTGTGCCGGGGAGAGGCCGGAAAACAGAAAGAAAAGAAGAGCCGCCGCGAAAACGCGGAAGAGACGGCCCCAAAGCAACGCTTTTCCCATAGGAGAACCTCCTTGCCGTTGGATTCTCCTCTCCCCTTCCCTTCCTGAGCAAGCCCTTCTCTCGGTGGCCGGGGCCGGGAAAGGCCCTTACAATCCCCGGTCCATGTGGTTCTGGAGTGGGATCCTGGAAGGGTGAGGAGTCTGGACCCTCGAGCAATGAGGCGAAGAGAACGTTGAAAAGGCCTGGGAGGGGAACCATCGGGTGGGCATGAAACGAGTGAAAGTGGCGAAGACGGCGGGCTTCTGCATGGGGGTCCGCCGGGCGATGAAGGCGGTCCTGGAGGCGGCCCGGACCTCCGAGGGGGAGATCTCCGTCCTGGGCCCCCTGGTGCACAACCACCAGGCCATGGAGATGCTCGCCGCCCGGCGTGTGAAGGTCCTCTCCCGGCCCGAGGAGGCCCGGGACGGGCTGGTCTGCCTTCGGGCCCACGGGGTCCCCCCGGAGATCAAGGAGGCCCTGGAGCGCCGGGGCGTGGACGTGATGGACCTCACCTGCCCCCACGTCCGCAAGGCCCAGCGCATTGTGGAACGCCACGCCGCAAAAGGCGAAGAGATCCTCATCCTGGGGGACCCGGGCCACGCCGAAGTGGTGGGACTGCTCGGCTACGCCCGCGGCAAGGGACACGTGGTCTCCTCGGCGGAAGAGGTGGAGGCCCTTCCCCCCATGGACCGGGTCTGCGTCGTGGCCCAGACCACCCAGAGCAGGCGGCGCTTCGCCGAGCTGGAGCCCTTGATCCGGAAACGTTTCCCCAAGGCGGAAATCTACGACACCGTCTGCTCCGCCACGGACGAAAGGCAGGCCGAGGTGCGGGCCCTGGCCCGGGAGGTGGAAGCGGTCATCGTGGTGGGCGGAAAACACAGCGCCAACACGGTGCGCCTGGCGGAGATCGCCCGGGAGGAAGGAGTCCCCACCTTCCACGTGGAAACCGCCGCCGAGCTGGACCGCAAGGCCCTTTCCCGGTTCCGCTCCCTGGGGGTGACCGCCGGGGCCTCCACGCCCAACTGGGTCTTCCGGGCCGTGGTGGACGAAGCGGAGCGCCTCACCGAAAGAGGTTCCCTGCCCCTGCGCGCCTTCCGGTCCCTCCTGGCCCTAGGAGTGCACAGCTACCTCTACATCGGCGCGGGAAGCGCCGCCCTGGCCTACGCGGCCCTCCTCCTTCTAAGAATTCCGGTGCAGTGGAACTACCTCCTCATCCCCTTCTTCTACGTGGTCTCCATGCACCTCCTCAACCGGTTCACCGACCGCCAGGCCGCCCGGATCAACGACCCCCGCCGCATGCGCCTCCTGGAGAGATTCCAGGCCTTCTTCCTCCCGGCGGCCTTCCTCTCCGGCCTGGCCTCCCTCGCCCTGGCGGCTCCCCTGGGAACGGCCCCTTTCCTTCTCGCCCTGGTCTCCCTGGGCGCCGGGATGAGCTACAACTTCAACCTCCTGCCCGGATGGCTCGCCCGGCGGGTAGGCTTCAAGAAGTTCAAGGAGATCCCGGCCTCCAAGGATTTCTTCCTCGCCCTGGCCTGGGCCACGGTCTCCGTCCTCCTTCCTGTGGTGGCCTGGGGAGCGGCGCCCTGGGGGCCGGTCACGCGGGTCTTCCTCCTGGCCTTCCTCCTGGTCTTCATCCGGTCCATCGTCTACGACGTGAAGGACCTGGAAGGAGACCGGATCGTCGGCAAGGAGACCCTCCCCCTGCTCCTCGGCAAGAAAGGAACGGACCGGCTTCTCCTGCTTTCGGCGGGCCTCCTGGTCCTCCTGGTCCTGGCCTCCCTTCTCGCGCCCTCCCCGGCAAGGCCCTGGTTCCTCCTTCCCCTGGCGGGTTACGTCCTGGCGGTGCTCTTCTTCTTCCGCCGCCGGCGCCTCCCAAGAGGCCTCCTCTTCGAGGTGGTCCTGGACGCCCAGTTCCTCCTGCTTGGGCTCCTGGCCTTCCTGTTCACCCGCTGACCCGCCCGGGCGGAGGGCCGAATTTTCCCTGGATCCCCCCGTATCCCTCCTCCATCCTGGCTC
>CAYQBW010000557.1:0-2604 GCA_964415725.1 uncultured Planctomycetia bacterium | reverse complement strand
ATCATCCCGCCCCGGGGGATATGGGAATCGGGCCGGAGCCCTCGGAATTCAGGGGCCCTATCGCGGGACGACCGTCGGGGCGTCCCCTACGGCGTCCCCTACGGTAAATGCAACACCAACAGGCGGGGTTCGGTCATGTGCTCCATGGCCCACTCAGGGCCTTCCCGGCCGGCGCCGGACTCCTTGACCCCTCCGTAGGGCATGCTGTCCACCCGGAAGGTGGGCACGTCGTTCACCACGAGCCCTCCCACCTCCACCTCCTCCCAGGCCCGCATGATCCTCCCCATGTCGCTGGTGAAGAGCCCCGCCTGGAGGCCGTAGATCGAGTCGTTGACCTGGGCCAGGGCGGCCTCGAAATCCTCGTAGGCGTGGAGATTGGCCACGGGCCCGAAGACCTCCAGACGATCCACCTCGGCCTCCCGGGGAACCTCCTCCAGGAGGGTGGGCTGGATCACGTTTCCTTCCCGCTCTCCTCCGCAAAGGACTTTGGCCCCGGCCTCCCGGGCCCGGCCGATCCAATCCATGACCCGGTCCGCCGCCTTCTCCGTAATCAGCGGCCCCACCGTCGTGTCTTCTTCCATGGGATCCCCGGCCTTCACCTTGGCGATCTCGGCCAGCAGCCTTTCCCGGACCTCTCCCAGGATCCCCGCGTGGACAAGAATCCGCTGGACGGAAATGCAGGACTGACCCGCGAACCCGTAGGCCGCCGTGACGATCTTGGGAATCGCCCTGTCCAGGTCGGCGTCCTCGTGGAGGATCACCGCCGCGTTTCCCCCGAGTTCCAGGGCCACCTTCTTCCGGCCTGCCCTTTCCCGGATCTTCCAGCCCGCCGCCGGGGACCCCGTGAAGGAGAGCACCTTGAAACGCGGGTCCTCCACGAGCCGCTCCCCGAGATTCCGGTCGCAGGGAACCACCGAGAGCCATCCCGCCGGCGCCCCGGCCTCCTCGAAGAGGGAGGCCAGCTTGCAGGCCGTAATCGGCGTGGACGAAGCGGGTTTCAGGACCGACGGGTTCCCCGCCGCCACGGTGGGGCCCACCTTGTGGAGGGAGAGATTGAGGGGGAAGTTGAAGGGCGAGATGGCCGCCACCGGCCCGGCCGGCACGTAACGGACGAAACCGATCTTCCCCTTTCCCCAGGGAGCCGTGTCGATGGGGATGATCTTTCCCGTGATCCTGGAGGCCTGGCCCGCCGAGAGGCGGAGGGTATGGACGGCCCGGGCCACCTCGGCCCGGGCGAAACGGATGGGTTTGCCCGCCTCCAGCACCAAGGTCCGGGCGAACTCCTCGGCCCTCCCTTCCAGGCGGTCCGCGGCTTTTCTCAGGATCTCCTCCCTCTCCCAGGTGGGAGCCCGGCGGGTCTTCTCGAAGGCCTCCTCCGCCGCCCGGGCCGCGTCTTCCAGTTCCTTTTCCCCCGCCCGGGCCACAGTGCCCACGACCCGGCCGTCCCAGGGACTTCGGACCTGGAGCTTTTGACCCGTGTCCAGCCAGCGTCCTGCCAGAAAGAGGGGATAGTGGTCCGTCATCGTCGCGCCTCCCTTGTGGGTCCAAGGTCTCGCTCCCGCGCCGCCGGACAGGTAGAGTGCGGTCATGCGGGCGAGACAGCTGGTTCCGGCGGCCTTCGCGGCCCTCATCCTGGCAGAGACAGGGTGCGGGAACAAGGAGCCCGCCGCCCCCCCCAAGCCCGAAAAGGCCTACCTCCAAGGGAAGATCGGGAAGCTCTCTCTCCGGAAACTCCCCCTGGACCTTTCCTTCGCCCCTTCGAGTCCTTTCGTTCGGGTGCCTCTCCTCCTGGCCCGGGCCTCCCGGCCGGACGGGTTCAGCCTCCAGGCCCGCCTGCCCCTTCGGGGAATCCGGAAACTCCGGCAGGTCGAGGGAAGGGAATGGACCCTGGAAGAGGGCCTGCTCCTTACCCTGCCCGGCGAAAAAGAGCCCCGCACCCTGGCGGAGGCGAAGGTCCGGGTGAAGATCCTGGATCCCTCGCCCGACAGGCCCCTGGTCCACTGCCTGCTGGAAGGCTCCCTCTTCGCCCCATCCGGAAAAGAAGAGGCCTTCCGCCTCGTCCTGGAAGGACCCCTGGACCTCCTGGACGGACGTTTCCATTCCACCAGGTAGGGGACGCCCGAGGGACGGCCAGAGGCCGTCCCGACGGTCGTCCCGCGATGGATCCCAAAACCGGCGTCCCCCACCTCTCCCCGTCAAAACGGCAACGAGACCTCTCGCTCTCCCCGGACCAGGATCCGCTCCTCCCGCTTCTTCCATTCCTCACGGCCTCTCTCCCGCCAGAGGATCCGCACCAGGTAGATCCCCTCCGACGGCAACTCCAGGGGACAGGGCTCCGGAGCGGGCCAGGCCCTGGGCCGAGAGGGCGGAGAGGAGCCCATCCGGAATCGAAGATCCACCCTCCGGGCCGGGCCTTTCCGGAAACCAAGGCGGAGCAAAGGCCGCCCCCTTTTCCCTCCCGGCGCCTTCGCCGCGGAAGGGATCAACCGGAAGACCACTTCCCGGCCCACCCTCCGCCCCCGCTTCCGCGAAGGCACGAATCCGGGCGCCCGGCATTCCAAAGCCCAAGGCGACCCGGGAGGCACGGCCAGGTCCACCAGGAAC
>CAYQBW010000556.1:0-2617 GCA_964415725.1 uncultured Planctomycetia bacterium | reverse complement strand
AGCCCCCCCTCCACGTAGTCCCGGCCGTTCCATTTCGCCCAGACCGGGTAGTCCGGTCCCACCGCTTCCCGGACGGCCCTGTAGACCTCCAGGGGAAACCGGGCCCGGCCCTCCAGGCTTCCCCCCCACTCGTCGCTCCTCCGATTGCTTCTGGGCGAAAGGAAGGACCCGAGAAGGTAGCCGTGGGCGCAGTGGAGCTGGACCGCGTCGAACCCGGCCTCCTTCACCCGGCGCGCCGCCTCGCCGAAGGCCCGGATCAGTTCGCGGATCCGCTCTGGCGTCATTTCCTCCACCCCTTCTGCGGCGGAGGGCCCCTCCGCCTGGACTCCCTTTTCCGCGAGGACCCGCCAGAGCTGGGCCCCGCAGTGCCCGATCTGGAGGCAGCTCCGGGCGCCGCCCCGGCGGATCGCCTCCGCCAGGGCCGCCAGGTCCTCCAGGAGGGCGTCGTCGCAGACTCCGGTCTGGCCGATCAGGGCCTTGCCTCTTGGGTCCACGTAGGCGAAGCCCGCCACGACCATTCCCGCGCCCCCCTGGGAGAGCCGCCCCAGCATTTCCGCCAGCTCCGGCCGGGGACGCCCGTCCTCGCCGGCCAGCCCCTCCCAGGTGGCCGACCGGACCAGCCGGTTCGGGACCTCCAGGGAGCCCAGGTTCCAGGATGTCCAGGCACCGCTCATGGACCCGTTTGTAATGGAGGGCCCTCTCCAAAAGAACCCCTTTCCTGGTTGTCCCGCTCCCCCCTTCCGGCTATCTTCCGGTTCATTATGAGTGAAATCCTGAACGTACACGGGCGGGAGATCCTGGACTCCCGCGGGAACCCCACCGTAGAGGTGGAAATCACCTTGGAATCGGGCGCCACGAGCCGGGCCGCCGTCCCTTCGGGGGCCTCCACGGGCACCCATGAAGCGGTCGAACTCCGCGACGGGGACAAGTCCCGTTACGGGGGCAAGGGCGTGCAGAAGGCCGTCGCCCACATCAACGAAGAGATCGCCCCGGCCCTGGAGGGGATGGACGCCGACGAGCAGGTGGCCATCGACAAGTTCCTCTGCGAGCTGGACGGCACCCCCAACAAGGGACGCCTGGGGGCCAACGCCATCCTGGCCTGCTCGGTGGGAGTCGCCAAGGCGGCCGCCGCCGAGGCGGGCCTTCCGCTCTTCGCCTACATCGGCGGGGTGAACGCCGTGCGCATCCCCGCCCCCTCGATGAACATCCTCAACGGCGGAAGCCACGCCGACAACAACGTGGACTTCCAGGAATTCATGATCATGCCCATCGGGGCCCCCAACTTCGCCGAGGGGATCCGGATGGGATCGGAGGTCTACCACGCGCTCAAGAGCATCCTCAAGGAAAAGGGCCTGGGCACGGGCGTGGGCGACGAAGGCGGCTTCGCCCCCAACCTCCAGGCCAACGAGGAAGCCGTGGAGGTCATCCTGGAGGCCATCGGGAAGACCGGGCTCCAAGCGGGCCGGGACAAGGACATCGTCCTCAACCTGGACCCGGCCACCTCGGAGATCTACAAGGACGGCAAGTACCACCTGGCCAGCGAAAACCGCCACCTCTCCTCGGAAGAGATGGTGGAACTCTGGAAGAAGTGGATCGAGGCCTACCCGGTCTTCTTTTTGGAAGACGGCCTGGCCGAGGACGACTGGGAAGGGTGGCAGCACCTCACCCGGGAACTGGGCGAAAAGGTCCAGCTCGTGGGCGACGACATCTTCGTCACCAACCCGGAGCGCCTCAAAAGGGGCATCCAGGAAAAGACGGCCAACGCCATCCTCATCAAGCTCAACCAGATCGGCACCCTGACGGAGACCCTCCAGACCGTGGAGATGGCCCACCGGGCGGGGTGGCGGACGGTGATCTCCCACCGCTCGGGCGAGACCGAGGACACCACCATCGCCGACCTGGCCGTGGCCGTGGGCTCGGGCCAGATCAAGACGGGGGCTCCCTGCCGGACCGAGCGGGTGGCCAAGTACAATCAGCTCCTGCGTATCGAAGAACTCCTGGGAGACGCGGCGGTCTACGGGGTCATCTGATCCGGCCGACCCCCGCCACGGTCCGGCCCGCGTTCCCGGCGGGCCGGACCGGCCGCTCCCCGGGACCCGAGGAAAGACCCGGCCCATGGAGGGGAAAACCAAAGAGGCGGCCACAACCGGCGATTCCGGCGGGCGGGCTTCCCACGCCCTGTTCCTGGCCCTGCTGGGGCTCTCGGGGCTTCTCTTCTTCACCCAGACCATCCCGGCCTTCCAGGAGGAGAAGGTCGTGGCAGGCGAACTCCGCCGGGCCCGGAAGGAGAGACGCCGCCTGGAGAAAGTCCGGGACCTCTACAAAAAGAAAGCCCGGGCCATCTCCGAAGATCCCCAGGAGGCGCTCCGCCTCTACCTGGAGCTGAAATCCAAGGGGCTGGTCAAGTGACGGGGCCTACCCTCCGCCGGGCATGAGACGCCGCCTGTCCATTACCCTTTCCCCCTTCCTTTTCCTTCTTCTTCCCTTGTCCCCTTGCCAGGAGAAGGAAGCAGTCCCCCTCCAGGAGGGCAGGAACCTTAGAAACTCCACCCTCCTGCCCGTCCTTCCTACGCCGGCCCGCAAATCCCTCGCGGCCCTGCGCCGGGCCCTGGCCGCC
>CAYQBW010000555.1:0-2619 GCA_964415725.1 uncultured Planctomycetia bacterium | reverse complement strand
CCGCCCCATGGTGGAATGGGTTACCTGGGCCGGATCCATCGGGATTTGGGGGCCCGATCGCGGGACGACCGTCGGGACGGCGCTGCGCGCCGTCCCTCGGGCGTCCCCTACGGCGTCCCATACGTTTCGACGTGGGTGTAGGGGCCGCCGGAGGCGCCGTCTTCGGCGCCGAACGTCGGCCCGGGATGGTTCCGGAAATGGGGAATCATCCCGCCCTCCGGGGGAATCGCGGGACGACCGTCGGGACGGCGCGATGCGCCGTCCCTCGGGCGTCCCCTACGGCGTCCCATACGTTCCGACGTGGATGTAGGGGCCGCCGGAGGCGCCGTCTTCGGCGCCGAACGTCGGCCCGGGATTGTTCCGGGAATGGGGAATCATCGCGGGGTTTTGGGAAATCGCGGGACGACCGTCGGGACGGCGCTGCGCGCCGTCCCTCGGGCGTCCCCTACGGCGTCCCCTACATTATTTCTATATGCCTTCGGCGTCGCTGGGGTCGACGCCCAGGGCTTCTTTGCGGGAGAGGACGAGGCGGCCTCTTTCGTCGGCGCCCATGACGCGGACGAGGACGCTGTCGCCTTCTTTGGCGGCCTTGGACATGTCTTCCGTGGGTTTTTCGTCCCACTCCTTGATGTGCACCAGGCCCTCCACGTGGGGGTAGATCTGGACGAAGGCCCCGTAATCCATGACCTTGACGACCTTGGCCTTGTAGACTTTTCCTTTCTGGACGTCCCCGGCGGCGGCCCGGATCCGCTTCATGGCTTCCCGGGCGGATGGTCCGTCCGGGGCGTATACGGTGACCAGGCCGTCCTCGTCCACCTTGAGGTCCACCTTGGTCTCTTCCTGGATGGCCCGGATGGTCTGCCCCTTGGGCCCGATGAGAAGGCCGATGGACTGGGGCCGGATCCGTAGGGTGAAGGCCCTGGGCGCGTCGGGGGGAAGCTCCTTGCGCGGCGCTCCCAGGGCGTCCTTCATGCGGCCCAGGATGTGGAGCCTTCCCCGCCGGGCCTGCTCCATGGCCCTGGACATGACCTCCCGGGAGAGGCCGCCGATCTTGTTGTCCATCTGGATGGCCGTAACCCCTTCCTCGGTGCCGGCCACCTTGAAATCCATGTCCCCCAGGTGGTCCTCGTCGCCCAGGATGTCGGAGAGAATGACCTGGTTTGCGCCCTCCTGGATGAGGCCCATGGCGATGCCCGCCACGGGGGCGGCAAGGGGGACGCCGGCGTCCATCAGCGCCAGGCACCCGCCGCAGACGGTGGCCATGGAGGAGGAGCCGTTGGACTCGGAGATGTCCGACTCCACCCGGATGATGTAGGGAAAGTCCTCGTAGGGGGGGAGCACGCCGAGAAGGGCGCGCCGCGCCAGGAACCCGTGGCCGATCTCCCGGCGGCCCGGGCCTCTCAGGGGACGGACTTCGCCCACGCTGTAGGGGGGGAAGTTGTAGTGCAAAAGGAAGTTGATCTTCTCCATGCCCGAGAGGGTCTCGATGGTCTGGGCGCTGGATTCGCCGCCCAGGGTGCAGGTCACAAGCGCCTGGGTCTCCCCGCGGGTGAAGATGGCCGAGCCGTGGGGGCCTTCGAGCCAGCCCACGTCGATCCAGATGGGCCGGATGTCCTCGGGGCCCCGCCCGTCGGGCCGCGCCCCCTCGGCGGTGATTGCCTTCCGCAGGATTTCGTGCTCAAGCTCGGAGAGGGCCCGGGCGGTCTCCTGGGCCTGTTCGGGGTCGGGGGCCTCGGCCAGGGCCTCTTTTTCGATCCGCGCCACGGCGGCCCGGCGCGCCTGTTTTTCCGGGGTCCGAAGGGCCCGGGCCAGGCGCTCGCCGTATTCCCGGCGCGCCGCCTGGAGGATTTCCTCGGGGATGGGAGGCGCCTGGAAGGTGAATTTTTCCTTCCCCGCCTCCTCGCGCCACTCCCCGACGGTTTCCAAGAAAGGCCCCAGGGCGTCCTGGCCCTTGAAGAGCATCTCCAGGACCTGTTCCTCCGGGACCACCAGGGCGCCCCCTTCGACCATGACGAGCCCTTCCGGCCCGGCGGAAACCATCACGTCCGCGTTGGCCTGTTCCATCTCGGCCGGGTTGGGAAGCACCACCAGGCGGTCGTCCACCAGCACGACCCGCACGCCGCCGGCCGGGCCGTTCCAGGGAATGGGGGAGAGGTGGAGGGCCGCGCCGGCCCCCAGGATGGCCAGGGGCGCCGGGTCGGAGTCCGAACCGGCCGAGAGGACCGTGGCCGTGACCTGGACTTCGTTTTTGAAGCCCTTGGGAAAGAGGGGGCGGATGGAGCGGTCCACCAGCCGGGAGGTGAGAACTTCCCGGTCCGTGATCCGTCCCTCCCGCCGGAGCCAGGACCCGGGGATCCGCCCGGCGGCGGCGAGCTTCTCCCGGTATTCCACGGTGAGAGGAAAGAAGTCCATGTCCGGCCGGGGCTCTTCGGCGGCGGTGACGGTCACCAGCACGGCCGTGGCGCCTTCCCGGACCAGGACGGCCGCCGAGGCCTGGCGGGCGATCCGGCCGGTTTCCAGCCGGATGGTCCGCCCGCCGATCTTCACTTCCCGGGTCGAGGGTTTCATGGATTCCTCCTGGTGTGGGTCTGGGTGATGGGGATTCTCTTCCCCTGGGGG
>CAYQBW010000554.1:0-2620 GCA_964415725.1 uncultured Planctomycetia bacterium | reverse complement strand
GGGTTTATCTGGGTGGTGGAAAATATAGGGTTGAGGCTCACGGCCGGAATTTCTTCAGCCGGCCCGAGGAGATTGAAATCTCGCCTGGGAAAAAACAGGTTGTTCCTGTTGACATCTTTTACCTTGGCGGCATTCTAGTCAAAGTGAACTGGAAGAGGTTCGCGGATTCAAAGAAATCAACGCATGTGGATCTTACCGGTGGAGGATTTTCCGTGAAGATCCACGGATTTCCCATGGTGCCCGTTATCGGGATGGGGTATGGGCCGGAGGATGCCGGCCATGGAGGTAAGTGGGTTCGCGGGAAGGATGGCTCTTTGAGCTTCGAATTCTGGTTCAGGTCTTTTTGGGTGAACCATAGGTATCCATCAGGTTACGTGATCTACCAAATTCCCCCTGGAGAGTGGACTTTCCGGCTTGAGTCGGAAAACAACAGGATTAAAACGGAGAAAAAAATCTTCGTGAAGTCAGGTAAGATTACCCTTCTTGAAATATAGCCCCTTTGTTTTCTTCTTTTGTCCCGGCCTGTGGGTTGAAAAGGGGGCTGGTCGGTTTAAGGGCGGTTTTCGGGGACGATTTTCATCCGGCATGGTCCGAGCGGGCGAGGAGGACGTGGTCGGCCAGGACGAGGCGGGCCATGGCCTCCAGGACGGGAACGGCCCGGGGGACGATGCAGGGATCGTGGCGCCCGGCCCGGGCGCCTTCCCCCAGGGTCGAGGGGGGCTTGAAGGCGACCCGGAGGAGGATCTCCTCGCCCGAGGAGATTCCTCCCCTGATGCCGCCGTAGGGGGAGGGGGAAGCGGCGGGGTCGTGGAATTCGCTTCCCCGGGCCCGGGCGGCGGAGAATCCGGCCCCGAGTTCCACCCCCGAGACGCCGCCGACGCTCATGAAGGCCGCCGCCAGGTCAGCCTTGAGTTTGCGGAAGACCGGCTGGCCGAGCCCGGCTGGGGGCTTGTGGATCCGGACCAGGGCCGTCCCGCCCCAAGTCTCGCCCTTGGCCTTGGCTTCGGTGAGGAGGGCTTCCACGTCCCGGGACTTGCTCTTGGAGGGAAACCGGGCGGGAAAGGAATCGACCGCCTCCTCTCCTCCGGGAGGCAGGGCCTGGGCCTCCCCGGGGTCCAGGGCCAGGGGGCCGATCCTCTCGGTGCAGGCCGTCACGGCCGTCTCCGGGGAGAGGGCCCGGAGGACCATGGCCGCCACGGCGCCGGCGGCGACCCGGGCGGCCGTCTCCCTTCCCGAGGCCCGCCCGCCTCCCCTGGGGTCGGCGTGGCCGAACTTGAGCTTCCAAAGGTCGTCGGCGTGGCCGGGCCGGTTCAGGGGGTTGTCCTCCGGGTAGTCTTGGGGCCGGGCGTCCTGGTTGAAGATCACGATCGAGAGGGGCGTGCCCAGGGTCTTTCCCTGGTATACGCCGGACAAGACCTGGGGCCGGTCCTCCTCGCGCCGGTCCGAGGAGAGGGGATCGAAGCCGGGGCGGCGCCGGGCCAGGGCCTTTTCCAGGAGGGCCTGGTCCCATGGGATCCCGGCGGGACAGCCGTCGATCACGCACCCCAGGGCGGGGCCGTGGCTCTCGCCGAAGGTGACCACTCTGAAGAGGGTCCCGAACTCGTTACCCGCCACGCTCGCGCTCCTCCCACCAGGCCCGTTGGAGGGCGGCCTGGCGGAGATACATGCCAAGGCCCGAAGTATAGCGGGCTCCCTTGGACAGGGCGTAGATCCTTCCCGGCGAATCCTCCCGGTAGGAGAGGTCGAAGACGGCCTTGGGGGACCACTCTTCCGGCGGGGAGGCCCCCATCCTGGGGGAGGCCCAGACCAGGAGGGAGGGATCCGGGACGGGACGGCCCCGCCGGAGCAGGCCCGTGCGGGCGGCGTGGAAGGCCGCCGAGGGGAAGGCCCGCTCCAGGATGGGCAGGGTTCCTCCGCCTCCCCAGACGGCCACGGCCTCCCGGGGAAGGTCCCGGCCCTCCTCGCGAAGAAAGGAAAGAAGGCCGGGCAGGTCCGTGTTGGTTCCCCACCAGGCGCCGGACTTGGGACCGCGGAAGAGCGTATTGGCTGACTCCAGTTCCTCCACGGGCCCGGTCTTTCCCTCCAGGAGAGCGTAGGCCTCTCTCTTGAGAGGGGAGGTGACGGCGGCGTAGCGAAGGCCCAGCTCCTCCAGGATGGTCACGGCCCCCTCTTTCCACTCTTCCAGCCCCAGGTCCACGGAAAGGACGGGAATTCCCCGGGACCGGAAGAAGGGGCCCTGGCAGGCGGGGGTGAAGCTGTGGCCCACGGGCTCGCCCAGGATGGCGGCGAAGGAAGAGGGACGTATGGGGGCGGAGGCCCACTCCAGGAGGTAGGGCTGGTCCGGGGCGGAGCCCTCGCCTTCGCGGAAGAACTGGAGGGGGAAGAGGCCCCTGGTGAGGAGGCGGTACCACCGCCAGCGTCCCGCCGGGGAAGAAGGAAGAAAGGTCCGCCTCCCGGGGTCGGAGAGGGCCCACTTGTGGCCTGAAAGAATTTCCCCGAAGGTCCGGGCCGGGAGGGCGGCCTTGAGGCGCGCCCCGGGCCGGGACCTGCCGGCCTCCTCCAGGCGTGCCAGGGCGCTTTCCAGGGACTCCCCCTCCTCTCTTCGGTGAAGGGAGAGAAA
>CAYQBW010000553.1:0-2622 GCA_964415725.1 uncultured Planctomycetia bacterium | reverse complement strand
ATCTCCTTCCGTGCCGGGGCCGATTTTTGGAGAGCAGGGAGGGCCTGGGCCGCGGAGGAAAAGGGAAACGAAAGGACCCAGGCCGGGGCAAGGAGGAGGCCTGGCAAAAAAGCAAAGAAGGCGGTCTTTCCCCTCATGGTGGCCTCGCTTTCCACGAGATTTCAGAAGCCTGGAGGTTAGGGGGCTGAAGCCGGGGTGTCAACGGGAAGGGGGGCTTGATCCCGGAAACAAGGGCTCTTGTTCCCGTGGGGGGGGGTGACAGGGCTTTCAAACCGGTTACATTGGAGAATCCCTGGATCCTCCCTGGACGCCCCGGCACGGAAGGAGATGTTTCATGAAACGGCTTTTCGTCCTGTCCCTCTTTTCCTGCCTTTCGGGTGTTCTTCTCCTCCCGGCTCTTCCCGCCCAAAAGGCCGGGAAGGCCGCCCCCTTGGGGGAGAGCGCGTTCCTGAGAGGACTCCGCCCGCCTACGGCCCCCGGGACCGGGGCTCCCCGGGCCCTTTCCACCGGGCTCGACGGCCCCTTCCAGGCCGTCAAGCTCTACCAGAGTCCCCCGATCGTATACGACTACTCCAAGCGGGTGGACCTGCTCGTGGATTTCCCATACGCAAAAAGACAATCGTGGTCCCCACTCATCGAAGGGATGGAAAGAGCCGGATGGGGCGTCACCCTCTGGAGCTGCATGGGCGGAACGCCGCCTGAGGTCCGCTCCTTCCTTAGGAAACGATACACCACGGACGGGATCAAGGGATGCTTCATTGTCGGAGACCTTCCCGTGGCGTGGTTCGAGATGGACGACGATTTCTTCCTGCGCCACTCGGAGTTTCCCTGCGATCTCTACTACATGGACCTGGACGGAACCTGGACGGACAAGGACAAGGACGGAATCTTCGACGGCCACACGGCCTCGGCCCGGGGCGACGAGCGCCCCGAGATCTTTTTGGGGCGCCTGGTCCTGGACAAGACCACGGGCTGGTCCCAGTTGAGTGCCTACCTCGACAAGGACCTGGATTACAGGACGGGAAGACTCCCCCGCCCCTTGGGCGCCCTCTCCTTCCGCGACGATCCCTGGGCCGGCCTGAATACGGGCCAGGGCAAAGCTTGGAGCAAGGTCAAGGTCGTCAACGACACCGCCGGGACCAACGCCTCCGCCTGGAAGGCCGAGCTGGAGAAGAACTACGCCTCCGCCGTCCTTTGCGCGGAGTCCACGGCCCTGTCCCACTCCTTCCTCGTTCCGGGAGGAGGGAAGCAGACCGTTACGAGCGGGGAGATCGCCGCTCTCTCCTCGAGGATTCTCTTCCTGAACCTCTTCGGCTCCTATTGCGGCAGGTTTACGCAAAAGGACTTCCTGGCGGGAGCGTACGCCCTGGGAAAGGGCTCGTGGGGCGGCCTCGGAGTGGTGGCTTCCACCAAGGAGGGCTCCATGGCCTTCTTCGAGGACTACTACCAGGCTCTCGGGCGGGGCGCTTCCCTGGGCGAGGCCTTTCTTGAGTGGTTCCGGAGGCGGTATCCCTACGGCCGGGACCAGGTCCGGTGGTTCTACGGGATGACCCTCTTCGGGGACCCGACCTTGAAGATCCAGGTCCCCATCCTCCGCTCTCCCCGGGCGATCCTGCCGAGAACGGGGGGCCGGGTGGACCTGCTTGCGGATTTCCCCTCCTGGAGGGGAAAGGTCCCCTACGTGATCCTCGGGACATTCAGCCTCACAGGAAAGCCCTTCTATCTCCCCGGCGTCCGGACGCCCTTGCCGGACCGGCCGGAGCTGGGCCAACTCCTTGCCGCCCTGGGCAGTCCCCTGTTCCCCGGGTGGATCGGGTTTTTGGACGGCCGGGGAGACGCCAAGGCCGGGATCTCCTGGAAGGGGCCGCTCCCTTCGAGCGTATGGAACACTTCCCTCTACCTCTCCTGCCTGGCCCTGGATCCCAGGGGGATGGCGGCCTCTCCGGTCCAGGACGTGGGAATCGGCAGGGAGTCGGTATGGGAGGAAGATTTTTTAAACGCCCGGATGTGCGATTTTTCGGGAAGCGGCGCGATTTGGGGGGGCGGATCGCTCTCGCCGGGGAGGCTCGGCGAAAGCGGGATTCTCGGTGATTTCGATTACCGGATCGGTTCCAGGAAGGTCGGCGATACTTACGTTTTCGATACGTCCAATACGCTGATTCCGGGGGACCGCGCCCTGGACGGGAAGAGCCACAGGGTCCGAAACGGCGTCTACAGGTTTGCGTCTTTCAAAATTCCCAGAGACGTAAAGGTCCGCTTCGAGGGGCCCTACCCGGCCCTGATCTACGTGAGGGGGAGCGTGGACATCCAGGGGACCCTGGACGCGAGCGGAAAGAGTCCCGAGGAGGTGGCCAGGTGGAACAGTAAGCCGGAAAAGGGCGTGGCCGGTGGAAAGGGCGGACCCGGCGGAGCCCGGGGCGGCGACGGCGGAAGTGAGCCCGGCCGGGGCACCCCCGAAGGGAAACCGGGCGGCGACATGCTTGTGCCCCCGGGCCATCCCAGGAAGGGAAAGGAAATCGGCACGGGCGGCAAGGGAAGCGCCGAGCACCCCCTGAAGCTGGATCCCAAGAAGGTCTCGCTCGATTACTATACGGTATCCTGCATCCAGGTCTCGGCGCCCGG
>CAYQBW010000552.1:0-2640 GCA_964415725.1 uncultured Planctomycetia bacterium | reverse complement strand
GACCTGGAGGAACTCCCCGACTTCTCCCAGTGGGGTCCCGTGGAAAAGGAGCCCCTCCGGTCCATCCGGAGGAAGGTGGCCCGCAAGATGGTCACCTCAATGGTCCTGGTCCCCCACGTGGCCCACATGGACGACGCCGACGTCACCCTCCTGGAAGAATTCCGGGTCAGGGAAAAAGAACGCCGCGCCGGCGGTTACGGGGGGAAACTCACCCTCCTCCCCTTCGTGGTCAAGGCCGTCACGGCGGGCCTCAAGGCGGCGCCCGCCTTCAACGCCAGCCTGGATCCCTTCAAGCAGGAGGTGATCTACAAAAAATATTACCATATCGGAATCGCCTGCGACACCGGGAGAGGACTCGTGGTTCCGGTGATCCGCGACACGGACCGCAAGAGCATCATCCAGATCTCGGCGGAGATCGAGGAAGCCGCCCGCAAGGCGAGAGAAGGGACCCTCAAGCCAGAGGAGATGCGGGGAGGGACCTTTACCATCACCAACGTGGGGCCCCTGGGAGGCACGGCCCTGATCCCGGCCATCAACTATCCCGAGGTGGCCATCCTGGGCATGGGCCGGGTCCAGGAAAAACCCGTGGTCCGGGACGGTGAGATCGTGGCCCGCAAGATCCTTCCCCTGACCCTGGCCTTCGATCACCGCATCGCCGACGGGGCCGACGCGGCCCGCTTCGTGGGTGAGCTGGTGAAACAGCTCTCCGATCCCAACCTCCTGCTCTTGGAGACCTGAAAATGGTGGTAGGCGACCTCAAGATCGAGACGGAAGTGGCCGTGGTCGGCGCCGGGCCCGGGGGTTACGTGGCGGCCCTGCGCCTGGCGGACCTGGGCAAGGAAGTGACCCTGATCGAGGAGAGGGAGGAGCCCGGCGGAGTCTGCCTCACCGAAGGCTGCATCCCCTCCAAGGCCCTGATCAACGCCGTGGAACTGGCCCACACGGCCAGGAACGCCGGAAAGCTTGGGCTCACCTTCGATGGGCTCCGGGTGGACCCGGTGAAACTCCGGGAATGGACCGGCTCGGTGGTCCGGAAACTCACGGGAGGGATCCGGGGACTCCTGGAGCGCCGGGGGGTGGACCTGGTGCGGGGAAGGGCCCGGCTCGTCTCCGGGAACAGCCTCTCCCTGGAGGGAGGAGAGATCTCGGGCATCGACTTCCGCGCGTGCATCCTGGCGCCGGGGTCGCGGATCCACGAGATCCCCCCGGCCTACGACGTTCCCGTCTGGTCCTCCGCCGAGGCGCTGAAGATCCCAGAGGTTCCCGAGACCCTGCTGGTGGTGGGAGGGGGCTACATCGGCCTGGAGATGGGGCTCGTCTACGCCGGGCTGGGCTCCAAGGTCACGGTGGTGGAGTTCTTCCCCAGGCTCCTGGCCGGGGCGGACCCCGACCTGGTGGAGATCATGGTCCGTTCCTGCCGGGACCGGTTCCGGGAGGTCCTGGTGGACTCCAAGGTCACGGGAATCCGGACAGACGGAGATGGGTTCTCCGTGGACATCGAGACCAAGGAAGGCCGGGTCACCCGGTTCTTCCACCGGGTCCTCGTGGCGGCGGGGAGGAAGCCCAACACGGGCGACCTGGGGCTGGAGAACACCAGGATCCGCCTGGACGAAAAGGGCTTCATTCCCGTGGACGAGGAGTGCCGCACGGCCGAGAGGAACATCTTCGCCATCGGCGACGCTGCAGGAGAGCCCATGCTGGCCCACAAGGCCAGCCGGGAGGGAAAGGTGGCGGCCGAGGTCATCGCGGGCCGCAAATCGGCCTTCGACAACCGGGCCATCCCGGCGGTGGTCTTCACCGACCCGGAGATCGCCTGGGCGGGCCTCACCGAGAGGGAGGCAGCCGAGAAGGGCATCCAGGTCCGGGT
Source organism: uncultured Planctomycetia bacterium (assembly GCA_964415725.1). GTDB lineage: Bacteria > Planctomycetota > UBA1135 > UBA1135 > JALUZX01 > JALUZX01. The sequence continues at coordinate 773 of CAYQBW010000552.1, read as the reverse complement.
CGGCCGGTTTCCCCTCTCCGCCCTGGGAAGGGCCCGCACCCTGGGGCGCACTGACGGGCTGGTGAAAATTCTCTCCCACCCCGAGACGGGCACCGTCCTGGGGGTGGGCATGGTGGGCCCCCTGGCCTCGGAGCTGATCGCCGAAGGAACCCTGGCCATCGAAATGGGGGCCACCCTGGAGGACCTGATGGTCACCATCCACCCCCACCCCACCCTTTCCGAGGCCATCCTGGAGGCGGCCGAGGCGGGGGCGGGGGCGTCCATCCATACCCACCCGCCCAAACGAAAATGACCGGCCCGGCCCAAGAATTCCCCGCCATCGGAAACTACGACCTGGACGAGGACCTCCTGGAGGAGGTCTCCCGGACGGGAAGGCCCGCCATGAAGCTCTACCCCTGGAAGGGCCTGGCCCTGGTGCTGGGAAGGGGAAGCGCCCCGGAAAGGGAGATCCACCTGGACCGTGCCCTGGCCGACGGGGTCACCATTCTCCGCCGGAGGGGGGGAGGATGCGCCGTCCTCCTGGACCCGGGGAACGCCGTGGCCTCCCTGGCCTTCCCCCTCCCCGGGACGGGGAGGATCACCCGGGCCTTCGACGCCTCCCTGGAGTGGCTGCGGAAAGGCCTGGAGGGAGCGGGGATCCATGGGATCCGGAGGGAAGGAATCTCCGACCTGGCCCTGGGGGACAAGAAAGTGGGCGGAACCTGCCTCTACCGGAAAACCGGCCTGGTCTACTTCTCGGCCACCCTGCTCGCGGCGCCCAGGCTGGACTTGGT
>CAYQBW010000551.1:0-2640 GCA_964415725.1 uncultured Planctomycetia bacterium | reverse complement strand
CTCCCAGCCCCAGCACAGGGATCCAACACGCGATTGTTCTCCCCAATCCGGGGCTCCCTACCCCCTCCAGCCCGGGGCTCCCCTTCTTACCCGTGGAAAAAGACTCGAGGAAACCCCTTGACTTCATCTGTATGGCTGTTACCATACACCCTTTCTCATGGAGGACCGCCCTTGCTGCTCTTCCACGTGGATCCCGGCTCGGGCCTTCCCGTCTACCGGCAGATCATGGACCAGGTGAAGTTCTACCGGGCCTCGGGCCTGCTGAAGCCCGGGGAAAAGCTCCCTTCCATCCGGACCCTGGCCCGGACCCTCTCGGTGAACCCCACGACCATCGTGAAGGCCTACAACGAACTCCAGCACCAGGGAGTGGTGGAACTCCGCCACGGCAAAGGGGTCTTCCTGGCCCCCTTGCCGCCCGGTTCGGAAGGGGCCCTCAAGGAAGAAGTTCTCCGCCCCCTGCTCCGGGAGCTTGCCGCCAAGGCCGCCCAGATGGGCCTCCCTCCGGAGCGGGTCTGCGCCCTCCTGCGCCTCCACTGGCCCGGGGAGGCTCCCAAGGACCAGGAAAAAACCCGTGAAGGGAGGGGAAGAAAGGAATGAAAGAGGAAATGAACCTGCAGGAAGCCATCACGATCCGGGACCTCCACAAGACCTACCCCAAAGGCGCCCGGGCTCTCCGGGGCCTGGAGCTGACTGTGGAACGGGGCAGGGTCTTTGGCCTCATCGGCCCCAACGGGGCGGGCAAGACCACGGTCCTCAAGATCCTCCTGGACCTTCTCGAACCCGACCGGGGCGAGGCCCTGGTCCTGGGCCTTCCTTTCCGGAAGGCGCCCCGTTCCCACAGGGCCAGAGTCGCCTACATCCCCCAGAGCCCTTCCCTTCCGCCGGAAATTCCCCTGGAAGGGCTCTTTCCCCTCCTGGAGGCCCTCTATCCCCGGTGGGACTCCCGCCTGGCCGGGGAGGCGGCCCAAAGACTCGAGGTGCCCCTGGACCGGCCCCTGGGAACACTCTCCCGCGGAATCCAGCGCCGCGCCTCCCTGGTGACCGCCTTCGCCACGGGGGCCGAACTCCTCCTCCTGGACGAGCCCGCCGCCGGGTTGGACCCCATAGGGAGGCGCACCTTCCGGGACATGGTGGTGGAGCTTGCCTCCTCGGGGGAAGGCAGGACCCTTCTCATCTCCACCCACCTCCTGGAGGACCTGGAAAAAGTGGCCGACCGGGTGGGGATCATGAAACAAGGAAAGATGCTCGCCCAGGCCGACCTGGAGGACCTGCGGGGAGCCTACAGGAAGGTCCAGGCCGTCTTTCCCGGCCAGGGCCCTCCGCCTGGTTTCCGCCCCCCCGGATGCCTGCGTTTCCAGGTCTCCGGACCCGTGGTCCATGCCGTGGTCCGGTGCGCGCCGGGAAAGGACCTGGAAGGCTGGACCCCTGTTCCGGGGGTCCGGATCCAGGTATATCCCCTGGACCTGGAGGAGGTGGTCCTTCTCCTGCTGGAAGGAAAGGAGAGGGAACCCGAGGAGGCGGTCCCATGAAAGGCGCCCCGGACTTTGAATGGACCCGGCCGGCGGACCCGGCGCTCCTTCGCTTCCTCATCCGCCGCCACAAGAGCCTTCTTCTGGGCTGGGCCTGCTCCTGGACCCTCCTCTTCCCTCTCCTCCAGTTCTTCCACGATCCCTGGGGCCTGGCCGCGGCGGGCGGGCTCTTCGCCCTCTTCGCCGGGCCCGCCCTTGGGGCCGCCGAGGTCATGGAAGGATCGGAGGAGTTCTTTCTCTCCCTCCCCCTGCCCAAGAGGACCTTTTTTTCCACCCGGTATCTCCTGGGCCTTCTCTCCCTTCTTCTCCTTCTCTGCGCCGGCCTGGCCCTCTTCCAGTGGAACCTTCCCCAAAAGGCCTGGAGCCTGGTGGTGGAGACGGGCTTCACCGAACCCTACCCGCCTCCCCGGAGGATCGCCCTGGCCGGGGCCCTGATCATTCCCTTCTCCCTCTATACCTTCACCTTCCTGGCGGGGACCTTCTTCAAGACCCCCAACTCCGCCAGGAACGCCCTGCTGGCAGGATGCCTCCCGGCGGCGGTCCTGGCAGGGGGCGGCTTCTACGTGGAATACCTGCTCTTCGCCACAAAAGACGGATGGCGGCCCACGGGATGGCTTCCCTTGATCCTTCTGGGACTCTTCCCCATCCCCCTTCTCGCCGCCGGGTGGGCCGCCTACGGGCGCAAAGAACTGGACCGCGCCCGGGGCCCCGGCGTCGCCCGGAAGACCTCCCTGGTCAAGGTCCTGGCCTTTCTCCTTCTCCTCTTCTTTCTTTTCATGGCCTCGATTCCTATCCTCCGAGTCCTCATCAACCCTTCGATCCGATGAAAGTATACATCTTTCCCTTTCTTCTCGTCCTCTTCGCCCTCTGGGTCCTCCTTCTCGCCTTCCGCCGGAACCGGCGGGAAGGGTTTCACGCGTCGAGAAAAATCGCCGTCTCGGCGGGAGGACTTCTTCTGCTCTCCCTGGCCTGGGCCACGGTCCGAAGCCTGCCGCCCCTCTCCCCTCCCGCGCCGAAGGGGATCCTCCATACGCCCGCGGGATTTTTACCCAAGACCGCGTCCCGGCCGGCCGCCTGGGCCGGGCCCAGCCCCCCGGAAAACCCTGTCTAC
>CAYQBW010000550.1:0-2649 GCA_964415725.1 uncultured Planctomycetia bacterium | reverse complement strand
TGCTTCTTCCCTCCCGCCGCCTGGGTCGTCCCGGTCCGGGCGGGGGGAGGGGCGGCGTCTTGGCGGCCCGTGGCCCCGGGCATGGCCCCGGAGCTGGAGCCGACCTTTTCGTTCTGGGGGGATCCGGCCAGGCCCGGGAGGAAGACCAGTCCTGCCGGGAGGGCGCGGGAGAGAGCCGTTTCTTTCATGTCCGTTCCAACCGTTCCATGGAGGCAGGGTCCTTGTTTCCTGCCTCGTCCTGGCAAAGAAAAAGAGGGAAGAACAGTATAGGGAGCTCTCCCGGAGGGGACAGGTCTTTTCCTGGATTCCCTCCTGGAAGGGCGTGCCCGGGAGCGCCGGTGATGTCCAAACCTCTTCTTGCCTTGGCCCTTTCCGGAGGCGTCGATTCCGCCGTGACGGGCCTCCTGTTGCTCCGTCGGGGATTCGCCCTGGAAGGTCACCATTTCCTCTTCCAGCCCGGCTCCGAGGAATCCCCGGCCCTGGCCTCGGCGGAGAAGGTGGCCCGGGCCCTGGGAATTCCCTTGGTGGTCCAGGATCTTTCCCAGGCCTTCGGGAAGCTCCAGGCTTCCCTGGTCTCCTCCTACCTTCACGGGAGAACGCCCAATCCTTGCGTGCTCTGCAACCGGCTGGTCAAGACGGGTGTCCTCCTGGAAAGGGCCCTGGCCCGGGGCGCCCGGGGGCTGGCAACGGGTCATTATGTCCGGGTGAACCGGGAGGAAGGGCGCCTCTTCCAGGCCGCCTTTTTGCCCAGGGACCAGAGTTATTTCCTCTCCTGGGTTCCCCGGGAGCGGTTACGGTTTCTCCATTGTCCATTGGGCGAGCGCTCCAAGGAAGAGGTCCGGGACTTGGCCCGCCGGGAGGGCTGGTCCTGGCTTCTCCGGAGGAAAGAATCCCGGGAACTCTGTTTTGTCTCCGGCACCTACAGGGACATCCTGGTTTCGGCGGGCAAGGGAATGGGTGCGCCTGGAGACGTGGTGGACCTCCAGGGCCGGGTCCTGGGAAGGCACGAGGGCGTGGGCCGTTTCACTGTAGGCCAGCGAAAAGGCCTGCCTCCCGGGAAAAAACCCAGGTATGTCGTTTCCTTGGACCCGGGCCGGGCCCGGGTGGTGGTGGGGGACAAAGAAGACTTGGCCTGCAAGGAGGCCCTTCTGGCCGGCCTCAACCTCTTCCGGGATGTCCCGGAAGGAACGTGCCTCCAGGGCCGCATCAAGATCAGGAGCACCAGCCGGGGAACCCCGGCGTCCCTGGAAATTCTTCCGGGAGGGAGAGCCCTGGCCCGTTTTCACGAGCCCGAGTGGGCCGTGGCTCCGGGCCAGGCTGCTGTCCTCTACCAGGGTGAAGAAGTCCTGGCCTCGGGAATCCTCCGGAAACGCTTGGCTTGAGGCGTAAGGCCGAAAGATTAGTTGATGGAGTTCTTCAGCTTCTGGCCGGGTTTGAAGGAAACGCTCTTGGAAGCCTTGATGGTGATGGTCTCCCCCGTCTGGGGATTCCGGCCGGTCCGGGCCTTCCGCTGCTTCACCGTGAAGGTGCCGAACCCGATGATCTGGACGGTCTTGTCCTTCTTGAGGCCCTTGGTGATGCTCTCGATCACGGCGTTGACGCAACGTTCCGAGAACGCCTTGGAGACGTCTTTGCCCAGGGTCTTCTGAACGTTTTCGATGAGTTCGCCCTTGTTCATGGATGTGCCTCCTCCTTGGAGAGACGGAGAACGAGGAAAGGAAACAACTCGGTTCGATCGAACAGCCGGGGGGATTATAGGCTTTCGGGGAAGGCGTGAAAAGGAGAGATCCTCCCGGAAACCAGGAAAATCGCGGGATCCAGCTGGGAAGCGTCCTGGAACCCTTGGGATCCCTGGGCGGAAAAAAGGGGGAAATCTCTTCAAGGAAGAGGCCGGGAATTGCCGATGCCATGGACACATCCGAGACAGGCCGGGAGAGGGAATCCCGGCCGGGATGTGGTCTTTCAAGAGAGGAGACGACGAGATGAGGCGGACGGCCCCTTTCCTTTTCCTTCTCGGCCTGGCCGCGGGTTGTAGTTCCACGGCGGGGCCCGATCTCGGGCAGTTCGAGCAGCCGAATGCGCTTCTCCGTTCCGAGATCCAGCGCAGGATCGACCAGATTCCCTACCAGAGGGGAACGGCCCTGGTGATGAACCTCGCCTGGATCGCGGCGCGGGGTGAGGCCGCCATTCCCCAGCTCCTGCAGGCCATGAAGAGCAAGGACCCCAAGGTTCGTGCGGAGGCGGCCTGGACGCTGGGGCGGATCCGGGACACCAGGACGATTCCGTTCCTCCGGAAATACCTGGACGATCCCGATCCAACGGTGGAGATGGAAGTTGCCCGGGCCCTCCTCACCATGGGAGACGACTCCGGGGTGCCCCACCTCATCATGGGGCTCCAGAGCAAGAACCCCAGGTATCGCTACTACTGCTTCGAGGCATTGAAATACTGGAGCGGCCTGGACTTCGGGTACGACCCCAAGGCCAAGGACCAGGTCGCCCGCGAGACCGCCACCCGCAAGTGGATGGAGTGGTGGAACCGGAAGGCCGGAAAACCCGTCTTCCCCGTGGACCGCGCTTCCGGCGGCTTCGCGGCCCCGCCGGCCGGCGGCTCTCACTGAGGTTGTCCACTCACTCCCCCGGCGGGATTCC
>CAYQBW010000549.1:0-2665 GCA_964415725.1 uncultured Planctomycetia bacterium | reverse complement strand
AAGTGGACCGGGAGGGACTCCGGGTCCGGGCCGCGGCGGGGGTCCGCCTCTCCACCCTTGTGCTCCGCCTGGCCCGCCTGGGGTTGGGGGGGCTGGAGTTCCTGGCGAACATCCCCGGCACCGTGGGGGGAGCGGTGGCGGGAAACGCGGGTTGCTACGGCAAGAGCGTGGCCGGCAGTCTGGCGGCCGCACGCTTGCTGGACGCGCACACCCTCCAGGTCCTGGACGTGAGCCCCCCGTTCCTTGGATTCCGCTACAGGCATTCTCTCCTTTCCGAGTCGCCCCGGTGGATCCTCCTGGAGGCCGCGTTCCGCCTGGTCCCGAGGGAGAGGGAGGTCATCCTCCGCGAAGTGAGAGCCGACTTGCGGCTCCGCCTTTCCAAGCATCCCCACAGGGAGAAGTGCGCCGGAAGTTTCTTCAAGAATCCCCCGGAAATGCCCGCCTGGAAGGCCATCACCCGAGCAGGCCTTGCCGGCGCCCGGGTGGGGGACGCGGCCCTTTCCCCCAAGCACCCCAACTTCCTGGTCAACCTGGGGAAGGCCCGGAGTTCGGACATCCTGGAACTTGTCCGGCGGATCCGCGCCAAGGTCCGGGAGCGGCTTGGGATCCTCCTGGAGCCGGAAGTCCGTTACGTGGGCCCCCACGGGATCGAGGAGATGGGCGGAAAGGGGGAAGAATATACGTTCTTGCCTCCCCCTTCTCCCGGAGGATAAGGTCTCGCCCTTTCCGAGAGGAGCAAGGACCTATGCAGGCATTGATTCTTCTTCTCCTGATTCTGGGATCCCTCGCGGGCTTCCTGCCTCCCTTCCTGGTCCGGATCGACCGGATCCGCCGGTCCAAGGGACGGCTCCAGGCCAGGCCTTTCGGCGAGAGGTTCCGGAGGGTCCTCACCCAGGTCCTCTTCCAGTCCAAGGTGATCCGGGAGCGGCCCGTGGCGGGGCTGGCCCATGCCCTGGTCTTCTGGGGCTTCCTGGTCTTCCTGGCGGCCACGACGGACCATTTCCTGGAGGGACTGGCGGGCTGGTCCTTCCTGGGCTGGACGCCCGGCTCTCCGGGAATGGCGGTGCGGCATTTCGTCGGGGCCTGGGCCGTGTTGGTCCTGGCGGGAATCCTCTACCTGGCCTTCCGGCGCTTCGTCCTGCGGCCGCCCGCTCTCGGCGAGCATCTCTCCTGGTCCAGCGGGGCCGTGGCCTTCTTCATCGCCGCCCTCATGGTCACCTACCTCTACGGCCTCTACGGCACTCCCCACGGGTCGTCCGCCTGGAAGGTCAACTGGTGGGTCCACGCCCTCTTCGTCCTGGGCTTTCCCCCGCTCATCGTCCGCTCCAAGCACCTTCACCTGGTGCTCGGGCCATTCGCGGTCTTCTTCAAGGACCCGGTCATGGGCCATCTCCTTCCCCTGGATTTCGAGGCCGAGGAGACGGGGGTGGAGAAACCGCTGGAGCTCTCCAAGCCCGTGGCCCTCGGGGTGTTCAGTTGCGTGGAGTGCGGCCGGTGCCAGGACCAGTGCCCGGCCTACAACACGGGCAAGGAACTCAACCCCAAGCAGGTGATCCTGGACCTCAGGAAGGCCTTCCTGGAGGACCCGGAGGAACCGGTCCTGGGGAAACACCTGGAGCCCAAGGTGATCTGGCAGTGCACCTCCTGCGGGGCCTGTTCCTGGCAGTGCCCGGTGGGCGTGGAGCAGCTCAATCCCATCCTGGAGCTGAGGCGGGGGCAGGTTTCGGAAGGGGAATTCCCGGGTCCTTTGGAAACCCTCTTCCGCAACCTGGAGAGGTCCGGCAACCCCTGGTCCTATCCCAGACAAAAAGCGGAGGACCGGATCGAATCCCTGGGGCTTCCCCGCTACGAGGGCCAGGAGGTCCTCTGGTGGATGGGGTGCATGGGGCGTTACGACGACGGCTACGAGGCCGCCGTCCGGGGCTTCGCCCGGTTGCTCAGGGCCTCGGGCGTCTCCTTCGGCGTCCTCCCGGGGGAGAAGTGCACGGGCGACGCGGCCCGGCGGGCGGGCAACGAGTTTCTCTTCGCCGAGCTGGCCTCTCACAACGTGGGGATCCTCAACGCTTCCGGGGCGAAGAGGATCGTGGCCACCTGCCCCCACTGCGTCCGGGCCCTGGAGGAATACAAGGACCTGGGGGAGAACCAGGGAGTTGAGGAGCCCTTGGATTCCGGGATCCGGATCGAGCATGCCGTGCGTTTTCTGGCGGGCCTCCTCAAGGAAGGCCGGTTGAAGCTCCAGGGGGACCCCGCCCTGGAAAAGGCCCTGCTCCACGATCCCTGCTACCTCTCCCGCCACGAGAACGGCGGCACCTGGGAGGAATTCCGGGAGTGCCTGGCCGGGGCGGGAACGAAGGCCCTGGAGCCGCGGCGGACCAGGGGGCGCTCCTTCTGCTGCGGCGCCGGCGGGGCCCAGGTCTTCAACGAGGAGGAAGGGGAGAAGAGGATCAACCACGACAGGGTGGAGGAATTCCTCTCCCTGGGATCGGAGCCGGTGGCCACGGCCTGTCCCTTTTGCGGGATGATGCTCAAGGACGGATTCAAGGACAAGGGCGTGGAGGACAAGGACCGGGTCCGGGACGTGCTGGAACTCCTGGCGGCCCGGGTCCCGGAGTAGGGGACGCCCGAGGGACGGCCGGAGGCCGTCCCGACGGTCGTCCCGCGATCC
>CAYQBW010000548.1:0-2671 GCA_964415725.1 uncultured Planctomycetia bacterium | reverse complement strand
GGGCGGGGCCGGGAGCGGCCTGGCAGGCCGCCAGGTTCTCCTTGGCCTCCGCGTATTCGGGATCCACCTGGAGGGCCATCTGGAAGAACCGGGCCGACTCGGCCGTCCTCCCCTTGGAGTAATGGATCACTCCCAGGTTGTTGTAGAGTTCCGCCGTCCTGCACCCGGCGTCCACGGCCTGGGACCAGAGGGCTTCCGCCTCGTCCACCCGCCCCTTCCCGTAGAAGACCATCCCCTTGTTGTAGAGCAGGTCCCCCTGGCCGGGGGCCAGGGCGAGGCCCCGGTCGAAGGCGGCCACGGCGCCCTCGTCGTCCCCTTCCAGGTAGAGCAGCCACCCGAGCATGTTCCATCCCTCCGGGTCCTCGGGGCTGAAGGTGGTCATGGCCCGGGCGTGCTTGAGGGCCCGGGCGTAGTCGCCCCCGGAGATCAGGGCCTGGGCGGCGGTCTTGTGGACCTTGGCCACGGACCTCTCCAGGTCGTCCACCAGGGACTCCAGCTCCGCCTGGGCGGACTGTTGTCCCGCAATCGCGGGCCCGCCCGGAGGGGCGGCCGTAAGATGGTTCCAACCGTAATCCTGGTTCATATTCTCTTTCCTCCAATCTCGTTCGACACCGTCCCCGCCGGCTCCGGCGGGGGGACCTTCCCGGCCGCGCCCCTTCTCCAGGCCTCCGCCTGTTCGCGCAGTCCGAGTTTCTCGAGGATGGCCGCGCCCTGAGTTCGGACCGCCTCCTCCCCGGGATGCTTCTTCAAGTAACCCCCGAGAACCGCAACGGCCCGGCCCGGTTCGCCTTCCTTGAGTAAAAGCGCGGCGTATCCAAGGACGCCCGGCAGGTAGTCCGGCCTGGCCGAGAGGGCGGCCTCCATGTATTCCCTGGCCCTGTGGTGGAATCCCTTCATGGACCAGGCCGCGCCCATGGCGTGCCAGGAAGCGTAATCCGAGAGCCCGTCCTCCACGGGGACCACCAGGACGGCGTCCCGGAAACCGAGGCACCGGTCGTAGAGTTCCAGGGCCAGGTCGGGCTTTCCCGTCCGGAGGGCCACGCCGGCGGCGATGTACCACGTGTTGGGCGTGGCCATGAACCGGTCCAGGGCCAGGAGAAGGAGTTCCTCCGCCTTTGCGTAATTCTCCTTCTTGGCCTCCTCCAGGGCGAGGAGGGTGGCCACCTCCGCCGCGTAGGGAACCTGGCGCAGGTGGACGTCGGGGAGCCTGGTGATGAGTTCCAGGGCCTTCTCGAACTTCTCCCTGGACTGCTCGGGGGTCCCGAAACGGCGGAGAAAGTCCCCGAACTTGTACCAGCTGTAGTGGTCCTCGGGCTTTTCCTCCACCTGCTTCTCGAAGAGCGCCCAGTTTCTCTCCTTCTTTCCCTTCTCCTCCATCACCCGGGAGATATACCCGTGGTGGATCACCTCGGCGTCCGTCTCGCCGAGAACCAGGCCCAGCTTTTCCGCCTTGTCCATGAGGGAGTGGATCACCTGCTCGTGGATCCTGTTGGAAAAGGAGAGGCCGGGAAGGTTCCTGAAAAGCCTGGTGATCCGCACCCCCCGGGTCCTCTCCTTTCCGTCGTTGAGGTTGCGGAAGGTCAGGTGGTAGGCCGCCACCGTCGGGTCCTGGACGGCCTCCCTGATCTTCTCGGCCGAACCGGGGGCGAGTTCCTCGTCCGCGTCGAGCACCAGGATCCAGTCGCCCGTGCACTCCTTCAGCCCGGCGTTCCGGGGCTCCGAAAAAGAGCCGTTCCAGGGGAATTCGACCACCTTGGCCCCGAAGGAGCGGGCGATCTCCACGGTCCGGTCGGTGGATCCCGTGTCCACCACGACGATCTCGTCCACCGCGGGGAGAGCGGACTCAAGACACCTCTCCAGGCAGGACTCCTCGTTGCGGACCATCATGCAAAGGGAGACCCTGGGCTTCCTGCCCCGCCAGGGAACTTCCGCCTTGGCCCGTTTCTCCCTGGCCACCCGGCTCTCCCGGGTCTGCCAGGACCAGCGCTCCATGAATTCTTCGGCCTCTTTCTCCGCCTCCCGGGCCGGCCCGGCCGGGCCGGGTATGGGATCCCCCGCGACCCGCACCCCCACGCCGGCGTGGGCCATCTGGAGGCGGAATTCCTCGGCCGCCACGGCCGCGCTCTTCCAATACCAGGGAAGGGGACCGAAGGCGGCCAGGTCCTTGCGATGGATCAAAAGTCCCGCCAGGTCGGAGACCTCCGCGGGGAGAACGCAGGTCTTCTTCCAGAAAAGGTATTCCAGCCGGGCCGCGAGCCATCGGGCCGGCGGCCTTTGCCCGGCCCGCAAGAGCCAGATCCGGTCCCCCCTGCTACGTGTGAAGGCCCGGTTCCAGAGTTCGCATTCACTGGGCTCTTCTCCCTCCCCGGGACAGGAGACCACCACCTCCCACCGGGGGGGAAGGATGCCCCGCAGGTAGGCCTCCGCCTCGGCCCCTTCGCCGGGGGTCTGGGCCGCAACGAGCACGCTTCCCGAAAGGGGCTCCTCCCGCCGGGCGTGGATGAAGAACCATTCCACCCGGGCCTCCCGGGCCAGGGAGGCTCCATCCAGGTCGCATTCCCAGAGCGCTTCCCGGACCTCCTCTCCGGGGACGATCCCCATGCCCGGGACGTCCGCGATCTCCCGGAGGACGAACCCCGCCTGAAAGAGGGCCCGGGCCGCCTCCTCCACC
>CAYQBW010000547.1:0-2673 GCA_964415725.1 uncultured Planctomycetia bacterium | reverse complement strand
CCGGCCCCGATCTCAAGGGCCAGGATCCAAAGGAGAACGAGAACCCGGGGAAGAGGATGGTGCATCCGCTTTTCCCCAGTCCGGGGGGGAGGAGAGGAAGGGGGGATGTCGGCGGCGCCGCCGGGCGGCTCCGCGCTGGCCCCTCCCGAAGGAGGCCCCGAGGGAGGCGGGACGTATCCGCTTCCAAGGAAGTCCTCCACGAAAGGGTGGGGGGGCTCCCGGAGGAGATCTTCCGCCTTTCCCGTGCCCAGGATCAGCCCCTCGTTCATCACGGCGATCCGGTCTCCCAGGCGGAAGGCCTCCTCCCTGTCGTGGGTCACGAAGAGGCAGGCCACGCCGGCCTTCTTCACCAGGTCCACCACCAATTGTCCCAGGGAGACCCTCAGGTGGGGGTCCAGGGAGCGGAGGGGCTCGTCCAGAAGGAGGAGGTCCGGCTCCCGGGCGAGGGCCCGGGCCAGGGCCACGCGCTGTCCTTCCCCCCCGGAGAGTTCGGCCGGAAGGGAGCGGGCCTTCCCGGCGAGCCCCACCATCTCCAACAGCTCCGCCGCCTTGGCCTTCCTGGCCCTTCCCTTTCCGGGAACGGCGAAGGCCACCTGGTCCAGGGCGCGCATGTGGGGCCAGAGGGCCAGGTTCTGGAAGACCATTCCGATCTTGCGCTTCCCCGGCTCCACCCGGATGGCCGGGTCGTTGAGGACCGTCCCCTCGAGAAGGATCCTCCCTTCGGAAGGTTCCAGGAGGCCCGCCACCGCCCGGAGAAGGGTGGTCTTGCCGCAACCCGAGGGACCCACCAGGCAGAGGACCTCGCCCCTCTCCGCGGCCAGGCTCACCGGGCCGACCTTGAAATCCCCTCCCGGGGAAACCACCAGGTCTTCGATCTCGAGCGTCGCCATCTCACGCCACCTCCGGCCGTTTCCCCGTGACCGTCCAGTAGAGCAGGGGCAGGGAAGCGGAGCAAAGAAAGAGAAGGATGAAGAGGGCCGCCCCCACGTCCTGGCCGCCGAAGTGGACCACGTTGGCGATCCGGCTGATGGCCGTAGGGTTCCCCGCGGGAACCCGGGCCGCCAGGTCCAGCTCCCGGAGGGAGAGGACGAAGGTGAGGATGGCCCCGGCGAAACCCGCCGGCAGGGCCAAGGGCAGGTGGACCCGGAAGAAGCGCCGGAAGGGGCCCGCCCCGGTGAGCAGGGCCGCTTCCTCCATTTGCCTGGGAAGGCGGCGGAACCAGCCGGCCAGGGAGAGGACCGCCAGGGGCAGGAAGCGGGCCGTATAGGCAAGGACCAGCATGAGGGGGGTGCCGTAGACCCAGGCCAGGAGGTCTCCGATGGGGCCGGGGGTGTCGTTCCAGAGCCGGATGATCCCGATGCCCAGGAGCACGGCCGGGACCGAGAGGGGAAGGATGGAGAAGACCTCCACCAGCCGGCCCCGCCTGGAGCGGGCGGCCATGTGGCCCAGGGGGAGGGCCAGGAGGGCCGTCACGAGCCCCGCCCCGGCGGCGCATTCCAGGGAGTAGACCAGGTCGCCCCCGCCCTGCTGCCAGGCCTTGGCGAAGGTGGAGATCCCTTCCGTCCAGGTGAGCATGGCGGCGATCGGGTAGGCCAGGCCCAGAAGGAGGGTTCCGGAGGCCCAGAGAAAACCGGCCGTCCCGAAGAGGCGGGCCCGGCGGGGGGGAAGGTGGCCCCTCCTTCCCACGAGACTCTCCAGGTTCCCCGTCACCGTTTCGGAGGTTCCTTTCGCCCGGAAACGGAGAAGGAGCAGGAGGGCCAGGACGGTGAAGGCGATGAGCGGCCAGGAGGCCGCCACGGCCGAGGCGCTGGCCGCTTCCCCCTGTCTTCCCAGGATGTCCCACCTGCGGAAGATCTCCTCCGGGTAGGAATACCACCTCTTTCCCGCCCCCAGGACCGAGAGATATTCCGGAACACCGAATTCAGAGGCGGCGAAGACGAAGACGAAGAGCGCCCCCGCCAGGGCGTCGGGGGCGATGAGCCTGAGCAGGAGAAGCCTGGCGCGCCCCTCGCCCCGGGAGAGGCGGGCCGCGTCGAAGAGGCGGGCGTCCACCGATTCCAGGGCGCGCACGGAGAGGATCGAGACGAAGGGGAAGAGGCAGAAGGTGAGGATGAGGACCGTCCCAAGAAGGCTCTGGAGGCCGCCCATGCCGTTGAAGATGGTCTGCCCGAAGAGCACCACCCAGTGGGCCGCCCCCGAGACCGTGGCCGGGTCGCGGGTGTCGCTCCAGGCCATGGCGGCCACGATGGGGGGGATCATGAGGGGGCCCACCCCGAGGACGCGGAAGAAGGGGGCCAGGGGAACCAGCCCCGAGGTTACGGAAAGGGCGAAACCCACGCCCACCAGCAGGGCCAGGAAGGTGGTGAGGCCGGCGAGGACGAAGGTGTGCCAGAGCTTGAGGAGCGTCACGCTGGAGCCAAGGATCTCCCGGGTCACCGGTCCCAGGGCCGAGAGGGAGTCCAGGAACATCCGGGCGATGGGCCCGTAGCACAGGAAGGCCGCGCCCAGAAGGGCCGCCAGGTAGGCCCAGCGCTTCATTCCGAAAAGATCTCCGCCAGGCGGGCCGCCAGCTTGTCCAGTTCCCCGCCCAGCTTCACCGGGTCCCACTTCATGGACTTGAACGTGCCGGGCCGGCCTTGCGGGTCGGGCTGCTTGATGTAGGACGGGTGGGGC
>CAYQBW010000546.1:0-2676 GCA_964415725.1 uncultured Planctomycetia bacterium | reverse complement strand
CCCCAGGCGGCCCAGAGGGCCATGCCAGGCGGCGGGGGTTCGGGAGGGAACATCCTCTTCCAGCTTGGCGGCAGGTTCTTCTCCCAGGGAAAGGTCTGGGCCCCCGGTGGAACGGGCGGAACCTACAGCGAAATGGTCTTCTACGGGGGCGGAACCAAGTCCGTGGGAGGCAACGGCGGTTACGGATACCTGCGGGTGGAAGGGCTCACCAGGCCCCAGGTGGGCGAACTCTCGGGGTTCCTGCCTGCCCCGACGACGAAAAACGTGGGAGTACTGGAGGATAGGGATACGGTTACGGGCGTTCGCTCCCTCTTCTACCAGACCCGGAGGTTGATGCCCTTCTTCGACCACTACGAAATCCAGGCGGAGGTGAACGGAAAGCCCCAGGTCTACTCGGACGACCCCCGCAAGGGGATTTTGGCCCGGTTCGACCCGGGCAAGGGGACGCCTGTGGCCATCTTCCTGCAGGGCGCCCAGGTGGACAGCCAGGGGCTTCCCATCTCGGGGACCCAGACCAAGTGGGTCACCAAGTGCGCCGAGTTGAACGAAATCAAGAACTGGTTCGGGGGCAAACCCACGGCCCGGCCCACGTCGGTGCGGTGGATCCTGCTCTTCGACAAGTCCGTCGTCCCTTCGCCGGGGGACGTGGTGGTCAAGAAGGTCACCATCTTCGCCCGCGGGTGAGGACCGGACAGTTGATATGGATATGGTTTGCGTGAAACGAAACGGTTCCGTCCTTTCTCCCGGCGGGAGCCTTCGGGGCCGGGAGAGACAGCAGGGCGGTTGGAAATGAATCGGGGGACGCAGTGAAGCTTCTTCCTGGAACGATCGGTTTGGCTTTCCTTCTCGCCGCGGCCTTCGGATGCAGCGGCGGTTCCTCCGGGGGAGGGGGTACGACCCCCCTTTCCAAGATTTGTGGAGGACCCAACTCCTTCTGCGTGGCTTCCTGCAACCTGGGTTGCACGGCCACGGGATGCACCATGACGGACATCGCCGTCAACCAGATGTTGATCTTCCGGTTCAACAACGACGTGGATCCCTCCTCGGTGAACCAGGACACCTTTTCCATCAAGACCGCCGAGGGCATTTCCCCGACGGGCAAGTACGTGGTCAACGGGCCGACCGTCTTCTTCGTCCCCGAGATACGGGAGGTGGGAAACCAGACCTTCTTCGGGTTCACCAAGGGCGCGACCTATACCATCTACCTCCCAGCCGGTACCTCGGCCACCCGGTCCCTCACCTCCACGGGGGGGATCCCCCTTCAGCGGCCCATCGCATGCACGGTCCGGGTGAGCAAGGACGTGATCGATCTCGACGGGAAACCCCCCGAGGCCAGGATGGTGGTTCCCTCCAAGACAACGGGCGTGGACAACAGGACCCAGATCGTCCTGGAATTCTCCGAGTACATCATCCCCAGCACGGCCTTGAACAACGACGCCGTGCGCATCGTGGTCTACCAGAAGGACCCCGCCACGGGGATGCAGGTTCCGGCCAAGCGGGAGGTCCAGGTGGACCAGCTCAAGAACTGGGCCCAGCTCACCCTGACCCCCAAGGTGGTTCTCCCCGGAGACATCAACGTCATGGTCACCCTCAATGCGGTGATCCGCGACCTTTCGGGGAAGACCATCCGGCCCAAGAGCTTCTACTTCAGGACCGCCAAGACCCAGGTCCAGCCCGAGGCCATCGCGGAGACCTTCGACGACAGCAACATGATGGACCGGGCGCGCAGCGGAGCCGTCTGGGGCGGCGGCTTCCTCCAGGCCGGGAAGATCGGAGGTTCCGGGGTCCTTGGTGATTTCGACTACCGGATCGGGTCCAAGAAGGTGGGCAACGCCTACGTGTTCGACACGGACGACACCACCATTCCCGCCTCGGTGGCCCTGGACGGCCAGGAACACAAGATCTCCGACGGAGTTTTCGAGTTCGCGAATTTCCACATTCCAGCGGGGGTCACCGTCCGGTTCGAGGGAACCCACCCTGTGAAGATTTTCGTCCGGGGCAACGTCAACATCGAGGGAACCCTTGACGTGAGCGGCCACGCCCCCACGGAGGTGGCCAAGTGGAACAGCAAGCTGGAAGCGGGCGCCCCGGGCGGCAAGGGCGGACCGGGCGGCGCGGCCGGCGGTGAGGGCGGGAGCGAGCCCGGGAAGGGAACGCCCGAGGGGAAGAACGGCCAGGACATGCTGGTTCCCCCCGGGCATCCCAAGAAGGGACAAGAGGTGGGAACGGGGGGCAAGGGAAGCGCCGAGAACCCGCCCAAGCTCGATCCCAAGAAGGTTACCCTGGATTACTATACTGTTTCATGTATTCAGCTCTCCTTCCCGGCCGGCGGGGGAGGTTCGGCCACCCCCGGCGGGCTTGGGAGTCTCACGGAGAAACCAGGGTTCAAACCCAAGCACGGGGAACCTGTCACGGCCTCCAAGGCCTTCCCCTTCCTTCCCCTTTCCACTTCGGTCTCCTCCCTTTCCCAGCTCCTCATCGGCGGGGCCGGAGGCGGCGGCGCCGGCGTCTGCCCCTGGGGGAGCTTCAGTACCGCCAGCCCCACCTGGAACCGCGGGAACGGGGGCGGCGGCGGCGGCGGGGCCCTGGCTTTGCGTGCCGGCGGCAACCTGACCGTCCAGAGCACGGCCAGGCTCCTGGCCAAGGGCGCCCCCGGCGGCGGCGCAGGGGCGGGCT
>CAYQBW010000545.1:0-2689 GCA_964415725.1 uncultured Planctomycetia bacterium | reverse complement strand
ATCTAGGAGACCGAGGGAGACCTCCCGGCCCTCCCGGTTTTTTCGCCTTCCCGCGTCCCGGAACCGAAAGGGCCGGGAGGTCTCCCTCGGTCTCCTAGATCGGCTTTCCTTGCCTTTGCCCTTGACAAGGGGAAGGGCGTGCTCCATTTCCGGAGGGAACCCGGGAATAGGCCCCGTTCGAGGGGAGGAGGCGTCTCGTGAAGAAAGGAGCCCCTCCATGAAGAGCTACAGGAAGGAACTCTGGTTCAACACCCGCACCCGGAGGGCTTTCGTGCACATCACGCCCCAGGTGGAGGAGGCCGTGAGGGAGAGCGGGATCCGGGAGGGCCTTTGCCTGGTGAACGCCATGCATATCACGGCCAGTGTGTTCATCAACGACAACGAACCGGGCCTCCACCAGGACTACGAGCGCTGGTTGGAAGAGCTGGCCCCCCACGAGCCCCTGGAGCGATACTTGCACAACCGCACGGGAGAGGACAACGGGGACGCCCACTTGAAGCGCCAGGTCATGGGGCGCGAGGTGGTGGTGGCCGTTACGGGGGGAAAACTGGACCTGGGGCCCTGGGAGGCCATCTTCTACGGGGAGTTCGACGGCCGCCGGAGAAAGAGGGTCCTGGTGAAGATCATCGGCGAGTAGTTCCGCCGGGCATTGTCCTTCCCGGGGAGGGAGGGGATACTTTGGTTTCCTGAACTCCCGGAGAGAGGAAATCCCCCTTTGAAGAAGATCGCCGTCCTTCCCAGCCTTCTCACCCTGGGAAACACCTTCTGCGGCTTTCTCGCCATCGTGAAGGTGGCCGACGCGGCCCAGGCTTTCGCCGCTTCCAACAGGGTCCTTTTCCAGTCCCGCCTGGAGACGGCGGTGGGCCTGATCTTCCTGGCCATGCTCTTCGACGCCCTGGACGGGAAAGTGGCCCGCCTCACCCACCAGGCCACGGATTTCGGGGCGCAACTCGATTCCCTCTCCGACGCCATCACCTTCGGCGTGGCCCCGGCGGCGGCGGCCAAGGTGCTTCTCGAGACGGAGGGGGGCAAGATCATGCCCTTCCTGGTCCGGCATCCCCGGGTTCTCTTCATGACCGCCGCAGTCTACGCCCTTTTTGCCGTGATGCGCCTGGCCCGGTTCAACGTGGAGACGGCGGACCACGAGGAGGAGTCCCATTACCGGTTCAAGGGTTTGCCCACGCCGGCGGCGGGAGGGCTCGTGGCCGCGGCGGTCCTCTTCTGGCTCCACAGGGGAGACGAAATCCTCTCCTCCCTTCCGCCCTGGGTCTTCGACGGGGTCCTCCGCCTCCTTCCCTGGACCCTGGTTCTCCTGGGCCTGGCCATGATCAGCCCCCTCCCTTACCCCCACATGGTGAACGTGCTCTTCAAGCGAAGGAAATCCTTCCCCTTCCTGGCGGGGCTGGTGCTCCTGGTGGTCCTGGCCACCATCTCCTACGAGATGGGCCTTCTTTCTCTTCTTCTGGTCTACTTCCTCGTGGGTCCCATCTGGGGCGCCTGGGAGGTGGCCCGAGCCCGCCGGGCCCGGCGGCGGCGGGCCCGGCTCCTGGAGGGGCCCCGTTCGGCTGCGGGATGATCCGGCCGTGAGCGGTCCCCACCAGGTCTACTTGGGGCTTGGTTCCAACCTGGGGGACCGGCGGGCCCATATCGAAAGGGCTCTTTCCCTCCTGCCCGGGGCGGGTGTCGAAGTGGAAGCCGTCTCCCGGTTGAGGGAAACCGCCCCTGTGGGAGGACCTCCCCAGGGCCCTTATCTCAACGGGGTCTTGCGGGGTCGGACCTTCCTGGAGCCTCTCCCCCTGCTCCGGGCCTTGAAAAGGATCGAGTCCCGCCTGGGAAGGCGGCCCGGAGGGCCCAGGTGGGGGCCCCGGTCCATTGACCTGGACATCCTTCTTTTCGACGATCTCTTCCTGGTGACCTCCGAACTCGTCCTTCCCCATCCGCGGATGGGCGCGCGGCCTTTCGTCCTCGAACCCTTGGTGGAGGTGCTGGAATGCAGGTGGTCCGCGACGGGCACGCCCTGAGGGGGCGCGTGGATGTTTTCAGGAGAACGGGCGCGACCGTTGGGTTCGTGCCCACCATGGGCGCCCTCCACGAAGGACACCTCTCCCTGGTCCGGGCGGCCCGGGCCGGCGCCAAGTGCGTGGTCGTCTCCATCTTCGTGAATCCTCTGCAGTTCGGGCCGGGGGAGGACCTGGAACGCTATCCCCGGGACGAGGAGGGCGACCTGGCCCTCCTGGAAAAGGAAGGCGTGGATTTCGTCTTTCTCCCCCGGGCGGAAGAACTCTATCCGCCGGATTTCGAGACCAAGGTCGTCCCGGGGTCGGTGGCGCGGGACCTGGAAGGGGCGTTCCGGCCCGGCCATTTCACCGGGGTCTGCACGGTGGTTCTCAAGCTCTTCAACCTTGTGGCGCCCCACAAGGCCTGGTTCGGGGCCAAGGACGCCCAGCAGCTCGCCGTGATCCGGCGGATGACCCGGGACCTCTCCCTTCCCGTCCGGATCGAGGTGGGGCCCACGGTGCGGGAGCCCGACGGACTGGCTCTCTCCAGCCGGAACCGTTACCTCTCCCCTGAGGAGCGCCGGCGCGCCCTCTGCCTTTCCCGGGGCCTCTTCGCCGCGAGGGAGGCACACCACCGGAGCGAACGCTCCGGTGGTGTGCCTCCCTCGCGGCGAAGAGGCCCCGGGAAAGGC
>CAYQBW010000544.1:0-2698 GCA_964415725.1 uncultured Planctomycetia bacterium | reverse complement strand
CCCGCAGAAGGCTCCGGACCTGCTCCTCCTTGGGGGCGGGCTCCAGGCGGACCTCTTCGGGAACCGGCCCGCCTCCTCCCGGGAAGGCCCCGACGGGACCCTGGAACTCCATTCCTGTCCGGGAAGATTGAGGGAGGTGGAGGCCCTGAAGGACCGCCTCCTGGCCCTCTTCGAGGAGGACCCGACGCTGCGGCCCGGAGACGCGGCGGTCCTCTGCCCCGACCTGGAGGTATACGCTTCCCTGGTGGAGGCCGTCTTCGGCGGGGCGCCGGGCCGGCCCGGGTCCATTCCGTTTCAGCTCGGGGAGAGGAACTACAGGGGAGAGAGCCCGCTGGGGGAGCATTTTTCGCGGCTTCTGGAGATTCTGCCCGGGCGGCTCCCGGCCTCCAGGACGGCGGACCTCCTGGAATATCCCCCCCTGGCGGAGCGCTTCGGCCTGGGTCCCGAGGAGGTGGAGCAGGCCCGGCTCTGGATCCGGGAGTCCGGAATCCGGTGGGGCGAGGACGAGGAGCACAGGGCCCGGGAAGGGCTTCCCGCCTTCCGGGAGAACTCCTGGCGGTGGGGTCTGGACCGGCTGCTCCTGGGCTACGCCGCCCCGGCCGGGGGGAAGAGCCTCTACGGGGGCGTTCTTCCCTTCGACGACGTGGAGGGCACGGCCGCCGCCGTCCTGGGGGGACTCTGTTCTTTCTTCTCCGCGATCCGGGAGGCCCGGGCCGCCCTGGAAGAGCCCCGGCCCCCCGGGGAGTGGGCGGCCTTTTGCTCCGGGCTCCTGGAAAGGTTCTTCTCCCCCTCGGGAGTGGACTCCTCCCATGCGGCCTGGATGCGGGGGCTCCTCCAGTCCATGGGGGAAGAAGCCGCCTCGGCGGGTTTCGAAAAGAAGATCGATTTCCTGGTCTTCCAGGAGGCCTTCTCCTTCCGGCTGGGGGAGGCGGTCCGCCGCCACTCCTTCCTGGCAGGCGGGGTCCACTTCGCCTCCCTCCTTCCCATGCGGGGCCTTCCCTTCCGGGTGATCTGCCTGCTCGGGATGAACGACGGGGAATTTCCCCGCTCCGAAACCCCGGCTCCTTTCGACAGGATCGCCCGGGATCCCCGCCCCGGGGACAGGTCCAAGCGCGAGGACGACCGCTCCCTCTTTTTGGAGACCATCGCGGCGGCGAGGGAGAGGCTTCTGGTCTTCTGGGGGGGGAGGAGCGAGCGCGAGGGCAGTCCCCTTCCCCCGTCGGTGGCGGTGAGCGAACTCCTGGACGTCCTGGAGGAGAGCCTTCCCGGGGGAAGGGAGGAACTGGTCCGGGACCATCCTCTCCAGCCCTTCTCGCCCCGGTACTTCGGGGAGGGCTCGGAAATCCGCGGGTTCCAGGGGCCCTGGCTCCGGGCGGCCCGGCTGGTGGCCGGGCCCAGGCGGGAGAGGCTTCCCTTCCTGGAAGGGGCGGTGGAGGTGGAGGAGGAGAACCAGGTCTCCCTGGAGCGGCTGGTTTCCTTCTTCAAGGACCCGGCCGGTTTCTTCCTGAGGGAGAGCCTGGGGCTCTCTCTCCGGGAAGAGGAGGAGGAAGCCGAGGACCGGGAGCCCCTCAGGCTTGGAGGCCTGGAAACCTACAAGATCGGCGACGAGCTCCTCCGCCTGGGCAGGGAGGGGATCCCGCCGGCCCGGGCCCTGGAGCTGGTGCGCGGGGCCGGTTCCATCCCTCCCGGCCGGGGGGGGAGGAGGGCCTTCGAAAAGGTGGCCCGGGAGGTGGAGATCTTCTTGGAGAAATTGCGGGAGGCCTGTGAAGGAGAGCCCCTGGAGACCGGCCTGGTCCAGATCCCCATGGGGGAAACGATTCTTCTTGGGAAGCCGGCGGAACTCTACCCGGGGGGACAGGTGCTCGCCTGGTTCGGGAGGGAGACGGGGAGGCGGAGGGTGGAGGCCTGGATCCGCCATCTCTTCTTTTCGGCGGCCCGCCCGGAGGGGGCCCGGCCGGTGACCCGGGTCCTGCTCAGGGAAGAAAAGGGAAAGGAAGGGATCCTGGAGTTCACCCTTTCCGGTCCGGAGAATGCAAGGGAGAGATTGAAGGAACTCCTGGACCTCTACAGGCTGGGGAGGAGAGTTCCCCTTCTCTTCTTTCCCGAGCAGGCTTCGGAATACCTGGACCGGCTCGCCCGGGGGAAGAAGGAGGCCGAGATCCTCCGGGGGTTCCGGAAGGATTTCGGGGAGGACGGGGGCCAGGGCTCCCGGCCGGAGATCCGGCTTCTCTACGGCGGGGATTTCCCCCTGGACCCGGGATACAGCCATTTCCCGGGAGACCCGGGTCCCTCCTTCCAGGACCTGGCGGGCCGGATTCTGGGGCCTTTCCTGAGGGCCCGGGAGGAGGGGGGCGATGGCTGAATTCGACCCGGACCGGGTCCCCCTCGAGGGGGAACGCCTCGTGGAGGCCGGCGCCGGCACGGGGAAGACCTGGACCCTGGTCCGCCTCCACGGCAGGCTCCTCCTGGAGAAGAGGATTCCCATCGACCGGATCCTGGTGGTGACCTTCACCAACGCCGCCACGGCGGAGGTGAAGACCCGGATCCGGGGGGAACTCCGCCGCCTCCTGGAGGCGGGGGAGGGGGATGGGGCTCTCTTGAAGCGGGCCCTCCGGGATTTCGACAGGGCGCCTGTCTCCAAGATCCACGGTGTCTGCAACAGGGTCCTCCAGGAGGAGGCCTTCCAGAGCGGCACCCC
>CAYQBW010000543.1:0-2706 GCA_964415725.1 uncultured Planctomycetia bacterium | reverse complement strand
GGAAAAAACCGGGGGATCCCCCGCTTTTTCCCTGCTTGCCCCCCGGCGGCCGCCGCCGGTAGAAACCTTCCCATGGCGTCCCCCGGATCCTCCCGCTTCCCCGACTGGTTTCTCCTGGCCTGGCTGGGCCTGGTCCTCTTCCTTCCCCGCACCTGGGAGGGAAGCGCCTCCTCCGACGCCCTGCGCTACATGGAAGCGGCCCGGGAGATGACCGTCACCGGCGACTGGGTGACCCCCCGCCTCGGCGGGGACCCTTATTTCAAGAAGCCTCCCCTCTTTTTCTGGGCCATGGCCGCATCGGTAAGCATCTTTGGAGACCGCCCCTTCTCGTATCGCCTTGTGGTGGGGCTGGCCGCCCTGGCCAGTCTCCTTCTCCTGGCGGGCCTGGGAAAACAGGTCTGGGACGGGGAAACGGGGCTCTTTTCCGCCCTGGCCCTGGGGACGTTCGTGCTCTTTCTCAGGGTGGCCTCGAGTTGCCGCTTTTCCGTGCCCCTGGTGATGCTCCACATCCTGGCCTTGCGGCTGGCCCTGGACCGGCGCCCCACCACGGCCAAGCGCCTCGGCTTCTGGGCGGTCCTGGCGGCGGGGGTCCTGCTCAAGGGACCCATCGGCCTGCTTCCCTTAGGCGTGCTCCTGGTTTACGCCCTTCTCGCCGGAGACTCTTCCTTCCTCCGGAAAAAGGCTTTCTGGCTCGGCGGACCTCTCCTCTTCCTTTTTCTGGCCGGCTCCTGGGGCCTGGCCATGTGGGTCCGCCACGGGGATGCCTGGGTCCAGGGAGCCTTCGGGGAGCTGGCCATGAGATTTTCCCAGCCCAAGCTGGCCAAGGCCCACTACTTCACCTCCCTCTTTCGGTTCTATCCCAGGAAAGTCTTCCAATACGGCTGGCCCTGGCTCCTGGTCCTCCCCTGGACGGCCTGGATCTTCTTCAGGCGGCGGCCCTTCTCCCGGCCGGGCAAGGGGCGGGCCCTGGTCCTTGCCTGGGGAGGAGTGGTCCTGGCGGAAATCTTCCTGGTCCGCCCGCCCTACACCCGCTACCTGGTACCCCTTCTCGCCCCCTGGGCCCTTGCCGCCGGTAGGACCCTCAGGCTCGGCCTCTCCCGGGAGGCCCCCGAAAAGCTTCGCCGGGCCCTGCCTTACGCCGCCGGGGGACTCTCCCTGGTCCTGCTGGTCCTCCCGATTCCTTTGAAAAAGGATCGAGCACGGGATGTCCTCCTCTTCCGGCCCATCGTCCAGGCCTCCTTGTCCCCTGGGGAGCCCGTGGGTTTCTACAGGCCCGGCCTGCCGCCCCGCATCCGGGAATGGGAACGGGTCATGGGAAGGCCGCCGACACGGAAGGAGATGCTGGAGAGCTTCCTCTGGAGTCCCCGGCTCTTCTCACTCTTTTATTACCATCGAGATCTTCTTCCCCTGGTCACCCTCGAAGACGTCCGCGCCCTTCCCTTGGGAAAGCCCTTCCTGGCCGACGCCAAGGCCGAAAAAACCATCCAGGGATTCCGGGGGGCCGAGATCCTGCTGGGGGGCAAGGAGTTTCTTCTCTGCCGGCGCGTCCCCCCGCCTTGCCCTGAAGGCGAAGTGAAGGGAAAATAAGTGGAACCTGGACGGGAGGGACCATGACGAACATCCTGGAAAAAGTATTTCCCGCGAAAAAAGGCCTCTCCGAGAAGTTCGAGGCCCTTCACCAGAAGGTGGACCACGGGGGAATCAGCCCGGCCAAGGCGGACCTGGAGATGGCCGGAATCCTTTGCCGGGAGATGACCCAGTCCCTTGGGGAGGCTTCTCCCAGGTTCTTCTCGGTCTGGCTCTCCGGGCCCTCCCCCTCGGAGGCCCAGTTGGCGGGCTGGAGCTGCCGGGACGAGGAGTGCGGCCCCCCTCCATCCCGGCTTCCCTCCTCGGTGCAGGAGGCCGCCCGGGTGATGGGCACCAGGCGCCCCCTCCTCCTGGAAGGCCCCCCGAAGGTGGAAGACCTGGCGGCCAGGATCTTCCAGGAGAAGAAGGAGATCCCTTCCTCCTGGAAATCCGCCGCCCTGGTGCCCCTGGAGAAGGCAGGGGAAGCCCTGGGGTTCGCTGTGGCGGTCTTCGACAGGGATCTCACGGGACCCGACATGGAAGGGCTGATCCGGTTCTGCGATCTCCTGGGAAGCTACCTCTTCACCAGCGATACCGGCCTCGCGGAATTGCCCTGACCCCTACGGGCCCTGTAGGGGACGCCCGAGGGGCGGGTGTAGGGGACGCCCGAGGGACGGCCGAAGGCCGGCCCGACGGTCGTCCCGCGATAGGGCCCCCAAGGCCCGATGGCTCCGGCCTTCGAACCCCCATCCCCAGGGGCGGGATGATTCCTGGTTTCCGGAAACCACCCGGGCCGACGTTCGCCCGGGTCGCCTGGCGGCGACCCGGGCTCCGGCGGCCCCTACACGCACATTGAAATGCAGGAGAGAAACGTAGGGGACGCCCGAGGGACGGCGCCTCGCGCCGTCCCGACGGTCGTCCCGCGGGATGGCCCCTCAGCATCGATGGCTCCGGCCTCAAAACGCCCCATCCCAACGGTGCGGGATGATTTCCCAATCCCGGCCCCCCACCGGGCCGACGTTCGCCCGGGTCGCCTGGCGGCGACCCGGGCTCCGGCGGCCCCTACGTTCTGGCGATCCGCAAACGCCTCACCTGGAAAGGCCCCAACCTGACCTTCCGTACCCTCCCCATCGACGGAAG
>CAYQBW010000542.1:0-2730 GCA_964415725.1 uncultured Planctomycetia bacterium | reverse complement strand
GCTTGGGGTTCCCGTGGGGGGGCGCCCCTTGGATTGCGGAATCCCGGAAGGTTACATGGAGAGCTGGAGGATCCTGCTGGGACCGGAGCGTCCCTCCTGGTGGCCGGGCTGAGGGGCGGCTCAGAGCGGCGCGCCCTCCTTCTCTCCCTCCCGGGTGAGCATCCAGGCCTCGTCCCGGGTGATCACCTTGCGGGCCAGGAGTTTTTCCAGGCTCGCCTCCATGGAGCACATCCCAAGCCCCTTGCCCCGCCTCATGAGGGCCGGCAGGTCCTGGAGGTTCCCGCGGCGGAGGGCCTCCTTGACGGAGGGCGAGGCCAGGAGGACCTCCACGGCCAGGACCAGGCCCGTTCCATACCTCCTCCTGAGGAGGGCCTGGGCCACCACGCCGTTGAGGTGCCAGGAGAGGATGGTCCGGGCCAGTTCGGCCTGGTCCTCCGGGACCAGGTCCAGGAATTTCTCCAGGGCGGAAACGGTCCGTGCCGAGGAAACGGCGGCGAAGACCAGGATCCCCGCGTTGGCCGCCTCGAGCACGGCCTGCACGGTCTCCCGGTCCTGCACTTCCCCCACCATGAGGACGTCCGCCCCCAGCAGGAGGGCCTCCCGGGCGCCGGCGGCCATGCTCTCCACGTGGATTCCCACTTCGCGCTGGTGCACCAGGCCGGGTCCGTTTTCGGTGTGCAAGTACTCGATGGGATCTTCCACGCAGACCACGTGGCGTCCCGCCCGGGCCGCCTCGGCCACCAGGGCGGCCAGGGTGGTGGTCTTGCCGGAACCGGTGGGGCCGGCCAGGAGGGTGACCCCCGAGGGCCTGTGGGCCAGGGAGACCACGCAGGCCGGAAGCCCCAGTTCTTCCGGGGCCGGGACCTCGTCCGGGATGGGGTGGAAGACCCCTCCCAGGCCCTGGGAGTGGCGGAAGATGTGGGCTCCGAAACGCCTTCCTTCCGAGTCCTCCACCACCAGGTCCACCTGGCCCTCTCGCAGGAGCTTCTCTTTTTCCTCCGGCGAGGGCAGGTCCTCCAGGAGGAACTTCACCTCTTTTTCCCCGAAAGGCTCCTCCTCGGAGGGCACCAGGGAGCCCTGGACCCGGTAGAGGGGAGGGGAACCGACCTTGACCATGAGAGAGGATGCTCCCGCGCGAAACATCCCGGAAAGGAGGGCGTCCAGTTCGGCGACCATGATCAGACTCCCGCCCCGGCGGGGCCCAGGGACTCGATGCGTTTGAGAAGGCGGCCCTTGTCCTGGGCCGCCTCGAAGGCGTCTTCGAAGGAGATCTTCCCCTGGAGGAGGAGTTGGGTGAGGGATTCGTCCAGGCCTACGGATCCGCTCTCCTTCTCGAGCTGGAGAAGGAGGCCGAGCTGGTCGGTCCGCCCCTTGCGGATCTCATCGGATACGGAGGGTGTATTGACCAGGATCTCCAGGGCCAGGACCTTGCCCGTTCCCTCCCGGGCGGGAAGGAGGCGCTGGGCCAGGACGGCCCTCAAGGTGGAGGCCAGGATCCTCCGGGCCTCGGCGCCCCCGGCGCCGGGGAAGGCCTTGAAGATCAGCTCCAGGGTATGGGTGGTTGTGGGGGCGTCCAGGGTGGCAAGCACCAGGTGGCCCGCCTCGGCGGCTTCCAGGGCGGCCAGGAAGGCCTCCTTGTCGGGGATCTCCCGGGTGGCGATCACGTCGGCGTCCTCCCGGGCGGCGGCCCGGAGGGCCTCCGGAAAAGTCCGGACGTCCCTGCCCACCACGCGGGAGAGGACCGTGCCCTTCCCCTGGGGAAAGCTCATCTCCAGGCTCTGGTCCAGGACCACGGCGGCCACCTGGTTTTCCCGGCACACGTGGGCCACCATGGCCGCCAGGGTGGTGGACCGGCCGTGGCCCGCGGGACCCGTGACCAGGACCAGGCCCCTTCCGGGGTGGAGGAAGTCCGCCACGATTGGGGGGTGGCCCAGTTCCTCGAAGGAGGGGACCTTGGTGGGGGCCAGGTGGACGGCCAGGGCCAGTCCCGTCCAGTTGGAGAACACGATGGCCCGGAACCTGCCTCCGCCCGGGTCGGCCCCGAAGTAGGTGCCGCACCGGGGGCCGTTCCGGCCGGCCGCCTCCATCTTTCCGCCTGTGAGACTTTCGAAGAAGCCTTCCAGGTCGGCCTGGGTGACAGGTTTCTCCCCCACCGGAACCAGTTCACCCCGGATCCTGAACCTGGGCCTCCTGCCCAGGGAGAGGAAGAGATCCGTCGCCCCAAGCGTGCGGGCGTAGGCCAGAAGATCCGAGGGATCCATGCTGAGGTCCGCCTTGGGCCGGGGGAGGTCCTGTTTCTTCTCCCGGCCCTTGATCCTTCGGGCTTCCTGGACCTGGAGGACCCTTTCCAGGGTCTCCCTGGAGATGAGCCCCTCGGCGATCAGGATTTCTCCCAAGGGCCTGGGCGAAGGAGAGAGAGCCTGGATCTGGAGGCACCGCTCCAGCTCCCCGGCCGAAAGGAAGGGCGTCTCCAACAGGATCTGCCCCAGTCGTTCTTCCCGCATGTCCGCCCCTTTTCCCCAAGCAGGCGATCCGTGGATCCTTCCCAGGGGGGAAGGACTCTTTTCCCTCGCACTCTTTTTCGGGAAGGGCCGGGGAAGGGCTTGAGGGGCTCTCGAGAGGGAGAGCTATTGGATCGTGAACGTCTTCATGTTGGTGAAGACCAGCCGCCCCAGGTTGCTCAAGGGACCCACCAGGGCCTGGACGCCGAGCCTGGCCCCGATGAGGGAG
>CAYQBW010000541.1:0-2732 GCA_964415725.1 uncultured Planctomycetia bacterium | reverse complement strand
GGTAGAGGGTGGGGAGGAAAGGCAGGAAAAAAAGGACTCCGCAAAGAGCCGCTTCCTTCCAGGACCGGAATCCCCCCGGAAGCAGGAGCGTCCAGAGCAGGAGGAGCGGGAAACCGGCGGTGCCGTAGTTGACGTGGCAAAGGCCCGCCAGCCCGAGAAGGAAGTACGCCCAAGCCCGCCGTCCCCGGAAGAGGGCGGCCATGGAGAAGAGAAAGAAAGGGGCGGCCATTCCGCTTGGGACCAGGTATCCGCTGGGCAGGAAGAAAGAAAAGGCGATCCCCCGGGAGGGGCGGTCCCCGTAGGCGAAGACCAGAAGAAGGAGGAGGGCGAAGTGCCCCTCCCCGCCGCCCAGGGCCCGGACCAGGGCCAGAAGGCCCCGGAAGAGGGCCAGAAGGAGGAGGACGTAGGCCCCGAAGAGAACCCATTCGAAGGGGACGCCCAGGACGCCCCCGAGGGCGTGGAGAGCGCGGATGAAGGCGCTGAAGAAGAAGTGGTAGTGGGAGGTGCGCCAGGTGAGCCAATCCCCCGGGGCGAAGGGGTGGAAGATCTCCCGGAAGGGAAGGAGCAGGTAGTGGCGCTGGTCCCCCGAGTAGACCCGGTAGCCCCGGGCGACCAGGAGGTGGAAGAGGGCCGCGGCCAGGCAAAGAAGGAGGGAGAAGGCCTCCCTGCCCGCCGCCGGGTATGCTATTTTTGGCTTTTCTCGTTCCAAAGGAGACGCCCTTGAAGGTCCTCAGTGTCGTAGGAGCCAGGCCCAACTTCATGAAGGTGGCCCCCCTGGTCAAGGAATTGTCCCGGAGGGGGCACCAGGCCCTCCTCATCCACACGGGCCAGCATTACGACGAGAACATGTCCAAGGTCTTCTTCCAGGACCTGGGGATGCCCAAGCCCGACGCCTACCTGGGGGTGGGCTCGGGGACCCACGCGGAACAGACCGCCCGGGTCATGACGGCCTTCGAGAAGATCCTGGAACAGGAAAGGCCCGACCTCACGGTGGTGGTGGGAGACGTGAACTCCACCCTGGCCTGCGCCCTGGATTGCGCCAAGTTGCGCCTCCCCGTGGCTCACGTCGAGGCGGGGCTGAGGAGCAGGGACCGGGCCATGCCGGAGGAGATCAACCGCCTGGTTACGGACGTTCTGGCCGATCTTCTCTTCACCCACTCCCGGGAGGCCGACGAGAACCTGAAGGCCGAGGGGATCCCGCCGGAGAAGATCCATTTCGTGGGAAACATCATGATCGACTCCCTGGCGGCCAACCTGGAAAAGGCCAGGAATTCCGACATCCTGGACCGCCTCTCCCTCTCGCCCGGGAGTTTCGGCGTGGTCACCCTCCACCGTCCTTCCAACGTGGACGACCCGGCCGTCCTGGAGGGGCTCATGGGGGCTCTCCGTCGCGTGGCGGCCCGCCTGCCCCTGGTCTTCTCCTGCCATCCCAGGACCGCCAAGAGACTGGCCGAGAACAAGGAAAGAGGAATCTCCACCGGCGGGGACGGGGCCCTCACGATCCTTCCTCCCCTGGGATACCTGGACTTCCTTCACCTGATGTCCCAGAGCAGGCTGGTCCTCACCGACTCTGGCGGTCTCCAGGAAGAGACCACCTGGCTGGGCATCCCCTGCGTGACCATCCGGAAAAACACCGAGAGGCCCGTGACCATCACCGAGGGGACCAACCGCCTGGCCGGAACCGATCCCGCCCGGGTGGAGGAACTGGCCCTGCAGGCCCTGGAAGAGGGTCCGGCCCGCAAAGAACCTCCCCCTCTCTGGGACGGGAAGACGGCCGGCCGGATCGTAGACGTCATCGAAGCCTGGGGCGCCGAAAGGACCCCGTAGGGGCCGGCATAGGGGCCGCCGGAGCCTGCGCCGCCGGAGGCGGCGCAGGCGAACGCCGGCCCGCGATGGTTCCGGATACCCGAAATCAGCCCCCGCCCCCGCCGGATCCATCGGAATTTTGGGGCCCCATCCCGGGACGACCGTCGGGACGGCGCAAAGCGCCGTCCCTCGGGCGTCCCCTGCATCCCCAGCGTTGGTAAATGGGTTATGGGGTCATGATGGGCGCAGGCGAACGCCGGCCCGCGATGGTTCCGGATACCCGAAATCAGCCCCCGCCCCCGCCGGATCCATCGGAATTTTGGGGCCCCATCCCGGGACGACCGTCGGGACGGCGCAAAGCGCCGTCCCTCGGGCGTCCCCTACATCCCCAGCGGTGGTGAATGGGTTATGGGGTCATGATGGGCGCAGGCGAACGCCGGCCCGCGATGGGCCTATCCCAACATGGACCGGGCGTAGAGGATCCAACCCAGGTGGTAGGGCCGGCACTCGGGGCAAAGAAAGAGGTCTTTCGCCGGCCGCCGGTCCTCCAGGCCCGTCCAGGCCGCCAGGTCGAGGCGGAATCTCTCCCCCTTCCCCAGGCCCAGCTTTCCCGTCTCCTCCGGGGCGTCCCGCTGGACCGCCCTCAGGATGAAGCCCTTCTCCTCGTCCAGGATCTTCCCCTCCCCGGCCTCTGGGTTCTTTTCCAGCCAGTCCAGGCCCGCCAGGATCGCCTCCTCGTATTCTCCCCCGCCACCCGCCGCCATGAGGGCCATGGGCCCCATGGCGTCCTGGTGCACGCTGTAAACCGGATACTTGAGGGCGATCCTTCCCTTCCCGGCGTGGTAGATCCACCACCACTGGCCCTGCTCCCCCTGGAGGGACCGGACCCGGTCGGCGCACCGCTCCGCCGCGGCCGCACATTTTCC
>CAYQBW010000540.1:0-2736 GCA_964415725.1 uncultured Planctomycetia bacterium | reverse complement strand
CTGGGGAGGCTCGGAGAAATATCCAGGAAGCAATGGGAGGGAAAAAGGCTTGGGGAGAAAGAACGGGAATGGATCGACGGCTTTGGAGGATGGCTCTCCAGGCTGGCCCTGGAATGCCGGGTATCCTTCAAGGCGCCTTTTCCTTCCTGGGCCAAGGTGGTCTCCGTGGCGGGATGTGTTGGAGACGGCCATCCCAGGAAGTTGTACGCCGGGAGCGGGGACCCGGAGGCTTTATACATCATTCTTGAAATTTCGGGTTCGCCCCGCCTGTATAAGGGGGGGGTTATCGGATACAGGGAATTCGAGCTTCCTTCCCCTGTGGACATGAACGATTCTACCTGGCGGAAATGGCTGAAGGAAGGAAAGGCTCCGGGCCCTCCGGGGTTCACGGAATCCTTCCGGGTTTCCGGGGGATAGGCGATTTGCCTCGTCCCGGGGATTCGAAGGTCCGCCGCACGACCTGGAGAATTCAGGAGATGAATCAATGAATGGTTGGATCCTTCGAGAATCCCGGAGAAAGCCAGGGTTGAGGGGTTTCCTGGCCTGGTTGTTCGCTTGTTTCCTGCCTCTCGCTCCCGCTTGGGGGGGGCCTCCCTACCGGGAGAGGGAGGTGAGGGGCCTCTCCTGGTTCCATGGATCCCGGGAGGCCCTGGCTTTCCTTTTGCAAAAAGGTTTCGTGGTCCCCGGCTGGACCAGGGACTCCATGGTCCAATTCTACCAGGTTCCCGAGAGCCCGCGCTTCATCACGACCGACGCGGGGTGGGATTTCTTTCAGCGCATAGTGGAGCGTGCCTTCAAGGCGGGCGAGAAGAGGAAAGCCCTGGACCTGTCCTTCTTCCTGGGAAAGATCCTGGACAAGATCCTGGAGCGACCTTTTCCTTGTGCGAGAAAGGCCGCCTTGTACGGCGGCGTGCCCTTTCTCCTCTCCGGCGGGGGCCTGAAGGGAGAGGTTTCCTCTTACCTGGGAAAAAAGGGTGTCCAGACCCTCCGGAAAACGGTGCAAGCCCTTCGAAGCGCCGAATCCGGAAGGAAAGGCTTGAAAGTCTCTTTCCTGGAGAAAGATCTCCCTCCTGTCTTTCGGCCGGAGGGTTTCTATGCCGAATCGGAGCCTCTCAAGGGATACTGGAGAGCGATCCAGTGGCTCCAGTATGGCGTGTTCCGCATGAAGGACCGGGAGGAGGGAAGGGCGGGGATCCTCCTTGCCCAGGTGGTTCTCGGGAATCCCACCCTGGCAAAGATCTACCGCGCCTTCCGGTCCTCCTACGCAGATTGGCTCGGCTGGGAGGAGGGATACGGAATCCAGGAGTGGGGGAGGTTCTTCAGGAAAATCCTTGGGGAGGAATGGGTGTCCATGGATCCCGGGAAAGTCTGGGAGGCGGCGGTGGAATCGAAAAGGGAAAAGCCCTGCCGGGTTTCCCTGGACCCCGCCAATCCGTCCCGGACCAGGAAGGAGGAAGTGCTGGCCTTCTTCAGCCCCGGGGAGACGCCGGTGTTCCGGTTCTTTCTCCGGGACATGCAAGCCACCTGGAAGGCCAGGGGAGGTCTGCCTTCCGCGCTGGATCTCCTGGCCTCGGGGCCGCTGGCATCGCCGGTGGGGAGGGAGATCTTCCAGGAGACTTTTGGCGGCAAGTCCTGGGTCGGGAAAGTCCTGGCCTTGAAGGGGCCCGGGGAGGGAAAGGGTTTCTTTGGGAAAGAGTTGGGCGCCCTGGCTTTGCTCCAGGGGCCGCCTCACCCGGGAGCCGGGGCGCCTTTCGGGTCCAAAGAGTGGAAGATGAAGATGGCCTGGACCCAGCTTGGGGGAATCGCCGGGGTGGAGCACACCTTTTCTTTGTATAGAAGAATTTGCGGGATTCCAGTGGGGGATATCCTGCCGCCCCCTTCCTTTCTTGTCTCTCCATACCCGGAGTTTTTCCATTCCTTGGCCGGGATGGCCAGGGAGGCGGCGGAAATCCTGGCGCGCAACCGCCGGGAGATGTCCTTGGATTTCCAGGAGGCAAAGGAGATCCCGGAAAAGGACCGAATCTGGCTGGAGAAAAACTCCGGGGCTCACCGGAGAAAGGGGATCCTGGGACCCTTGAAGAGGTGCGCTTTCCTCCTGGACCGCTTGGGGGCCATCTCCAGGACGCAATGGAGCGGCAGGGAAATCGGCAAGGAGGATTCGAGATTTCTCTTGCACCTGGGGAACGAGATGGAGGGAATCTTGGGGGAGGCCTCTCCTCTTGAGGATTTTCCGGGCACGTTTTGTCCCCCCATCGTGACCACTTTGGCTTTTTGCTATGACCCGAACTCCGGGGGCCTTCTCGGCAACCTATACGGCGGGATCGCCAGGCCGGAAGCTCTCTACTTGATCGTGGAAAGAAAGGAGGGGCCCCTTCTCTACATGGGAGGAGTTCTCAGTTTCCGGGAATTCGTCCTGGGGGGGAAAGGAAAAGAGCCGATGGACGACTCCCGGTGGAAGGAGTGGGTGGACCAGGGGAAGGCGCCGGATCCGCCGGAGTTTACCAAACGATTTCGGTTCGCCGCCAAGTGACGAACCGCCCTCCCCCTTTTGAAAAGGGCACTGATCGACAGGCGCGAAAAAAGTCTTGTCCAGACTGAGACTCGGGGGCTTCACAACATCGATGGCTGGAGGCGGGCTCAGGGTGCGGCGTCCAGGAGGAGGTCCAGGAAGGCGGCGAGGATGCGGGCGGTGGCGCCCCAGATGGTGAAGCGTCTTCCCTGGTCCTGGTGGAGGAA
>CAYQBW010000539.1:1764-2736 GCA_964415725.1 uncultured Planctomycetia bacterium | reverse complement strand
CGTCGATCCTGAGGGAGGCCAGGTTGGAGAGATTCACGGCGTCGGGAAACCCGGAGAGGGGGTTTCCGATCTTCACGTCCGAGGGCCTCTTCCAGGACATGGTGGTGAACTTGGAAAAAGGCTCGGTGTCGCCGGGGTTCAGGGGCTGGCCGCCGACCTCGATGGTCTTCTTCAGGACCACCCCGAACTGAACGGATCCCTCCAGGGCGGCCGAGGGCGTAAAAAGCAGGACCCTCGTGTCCGAGCCGGCGATGCTCTTGAGAGGATAGGAGATCGACCCCGCCACGACGCTCTTGTCCGATTCCTTACGGACGTAAAAGCTCGAAGTGGTCACCGTGGATGCCGTGGCCGGCCCGTCGAGAACGGCGAAGATCTCGCCCTGGCGGGAGAAATCCTTGGCGTCGGGCTCGGGAAAGACCGCAACCACCTTGCCTTCCGAGGAGGTCTTGGCCGAGGGAGTGAAGGAACCCAGGACGCCCGCGCCGCGGGCCAGCTTCCCGTCCAGGTCCCGGACCCCCTTTTCCATGACGATCTCGTAGGTGACGTTCGGGAGAAGGGGAGCGAGGGGCCGGATCACCACGACCCTCCCCTGGCCCAGGATGTCCACCTTGGACTTCACCTTTGTGGAAGGAGGAGGTGTGTTCCCCTGGGACCCGCCCCCCAGGGAAGGCTTCTTATCCCTCAGGTAGATTCTTTCGATCTTCAGGGCCGGGTCGAACACCGACCCCGGGTTGAGGGCCTCGGAAAAGAAGACCACCGCCGGGGTGGTGACATGCCATCCCGGTCCCAGGGGAGCCACCACCCCCACCATGGCCTGCCCCGAAAGGGAGAGGTCCCCTTCCTTGGGGGCGGCGATGGACGATTCCACCTGGTTCTTTCCCCCTCCCGACCCGGCTTTCCGGTTGGGATCCCAGATCCGGCCCACGTTGTTGCCCGAACACGAAAAGAGCCCCGCCGCGAGGAAAAGGCCCC
>CAYQBW010000539.1:0-1754 GCA_964415725.1 uncultured Planctomycetia bacterium | reverse complement strand
GGCCCCCCAGGATCGGATGGATCCACCGCCGTCCACGGTCCCTGGAATTCATCGCAGAGGCCACCCGCCTTTCCATCTCCAGAGAGAAGGTTTCAAAAAAATTGAGGACCCGGTTTGGACGAGCCGTCCCGGAATTCCTTCCGTCCAATCCGAGCCTGGACCGCTCCAGGATAAACCAAAAGATCCCGTCCCAGGAGAGACTCCCCTGGGACCTGCGGGAAGAGTAACCTTTTTTTCTTCCGAACCCGGCAGGAACGCGACCTCCCAACCCGCAGGAGTCCCGGTGGATCCCCTTTCCCAGAAGGAACTCGAAAAGGCCCTGGAAAAGACCCGGGCCCTCCCCCTCCTCTCCGGGGAGGACCCGGAAAAGATGCTCCAGGCCGGACGCCTCCTGGCCCAGGCGGGATTCCAGGTCCTGGAAGTGGCGCTCCGCGCGCCCCGGGCATTGGAAGCCCTGGCCCTCCTGGCCAGAGAACTCCCCCAGGCCATCGTAGGGGCGGGCACCCTCCTGGAGCCGGCACAGGTGGACCAGGCGCGCCGGGCCGGGGCCAGGTTCGGCGTCTCCCCGGGCTTTCGACCGGCCCTCCTGGAAGCGGCCCGGGAAGCGGACCTCCTTCCCTTCATTCCAGGAGTGGCGACCCCCACGGAAGCCATGGCGGCCCTGGAGGAAGGCTTGACCCTCCTCAAGTTCTTTCCCGCCGAGGCCCTTGGGGGAGCGCCCAGGCTCCGGGCCACCCACGCCGCCTTGGGCCACCGGGGGCTTCGATGGATCCCCACGGGCGGCATCGACCTGGAGAACCTTCCTTCCTACCTGGCCTTTCCCTGGGTGGCGGCCTGCGGCGGGAGCTGGCTGGCCCCGAAAAACCTCGTGGAAAAAGGTGACTTCCAGGCTCTCCGGAACCTGGCGAAAAAGACCCTGGCCCTTGCGATCCCATGAAATTCCTCACCTTCGGCGAAATCATGCTCCGCCTCTCCCCTCCCGGGGCCTCCGCCCTCTCCCAGAGCCTCCCGGGAACCCTGGAGGCCTGTTTCGGCGGGTCCGAGGCGAACACCGCCGTGGCCCTGGCCGCCATGGGAGGAGAGGCCTCCTTTCTCACCGTTCTCCCCAAGGGGCCCCTGGGGGACGCCTGCCTGGCCGCCCTGGCCGCCAGGGGGGTGAAGACCGGCCAGGTCGTCCGCTCCGCCCGGGGAAGGCTGGGCCTCTACTTCCTCGAAAAGGGAGCGGGGCCCAGGCCCTCCCGGGTGGTCTACGACCGGGAAGGCTCCTCCCTCTCCCTGGCCTCCCCTGGAGACCTGGACTGGGACTCCGCCCTGGAGAAAGCCGACTGGCTCCATCTTTCGGGAATCACGCCGGCCCTGAGCCGGGGGGCGGCGGAACTCACCGAAGAGGGCGCCCGGAAAGCGAAGGACGCGGGAATCCCTTATTCGATCGACCTGAACTACCGCTCCCGGCTCTGGGCCTGGAAGGAAGGCGTCAAGGCCGAGGCCCTGGCCCGGTCCGTCCTGCCCCCCATCGCCCGGGGAGCCTCCCTGGTCCTGGGCAACGAGGAGGACGCCCTCCGGGTCTTCGGGCTCACCGTAAAGGGCCTGGACCTCTCCCGGGGGACCCTGGACCCGGCGGCCTACGAGGGACTCGCCCGGGAGACCGCCGCCCTGTGCCCCTCGGCCCGGTTCGTCGCCTTCAGCCTGCGCCGTTCCCTGGACGCCTCCCGGAACCTCTGGGGAGGGATGCTCTTCGACGTGGAGGCTGGCAA
>CAYQBW010000538.1:1355-2737 GCA_964415725.1 uncultured Planctomycetia bacterium | reverse complement strand
GCTCCAGGGAGGCCAGGGCCTGGCCCAGGAGAGGCCCGTCTTTTCCGGGGTCCAGGCCGTCCTGGCCGTCGGCGAAGGCCTGCCAGAAGGGCGAGATCGGCCCCTTCCGGTCCCAACCCACCAGGAATTTCCCCTCCCGGGAAAAGGCCCGGAAGAGGGAGAGGGCGTCCCCCAGGGCCCGGGGGTCCCCCCGGGAATCCACCCCCTGGAGCACCAGGGCCGGAAGACCCTTCCCGGATCCCAGGGCCACCTGGAGGGCCTTGCGGAAAAGAGGGGACTCCGCCCGGGTGCCCGGGGGAAAGAAGAGGAGCAGGCCCTCCGGGGCCGGCTCTTTCTTCCTTCTCCCCACTTTTCCGGGCCGGCGGGGGGAAAAACGCCGCGCCAGGGCCTCCCCTTCGGCCGTCCGGACAGGAAGGAAGACGAACCCCGGGGGCGTGGCCGGCAGAGGCCCGTCCCCTTCCACACCCCGGTAAAGGAGGAGCCGCTTCCGCCCTCCCCGCTCATGGGCCGTCCATCTCAAAAAGGCCAGCTCCGCCGGGAAGGAACCGGAAGGACAGAGCACCGCCGGGGCCGAGCGCCACCACCCGCCCTGGAGGGAAACCCGGGGGTATTCCTCCAGGAAGAGCCTTCCCCGTTCCTCCCGCGCCCCGCCCCAGGGAACGGCCAGGGCCGCGCAGAGCCCGGCCTTGACGCAAGGCCGCCCCGCCCGGGGCGGGCGCCCCCCTTCCCAGGGAAGGACCTGGACCAGGACCCGCTGGAGCAAGGGCGCCCGCGAGGGAAGGCCCAGCCAGCGGACCTGGAGGGTCTTTTCGAAACTGGGATCCTCCAGGCGCGCCCGGTAGTGGAGCACCACCTCCAGGGGAACCCGCTTTCCCGCGAACCGGGCCTGGACCCGGGTGGTTCCCAGGCCTTCGATCCCCTTGCCGTCGAAATCCGCCGGCCCGAGCCGGCCCAGGCCTTTGAATTCCAGTTCGAAGGCGGGTCCCGCCAGGGGAACGGCCAGGCTCCCCACGTGGAGGACCGGGCTTTCCAGGGTTCCCCCGGACCACCGGATCTCGCGGTAGACGTCGCCGAAGCCCACCCCCCGGACGGGCCTTCGC
Source organism: uncultured Planctomycetia bacterium (assembly GCA_964415725.1). Lineage (GTDB taxonomy): Bacteria > Planctomycetota > UBA1135 > UBA1135 > JALUZX01 > JALUZX01. Next base: position 1,637 of record CAYQBW010000538.1, on the reverse strand, counting down.
CCGGGGGAAGAACAGGAAGGCCCAAAGATCGCGAAGAGGAGGAGAAGGAGAAGCGCCCCCTTTCGCCGCAGTTTTTTTTCGAAAAAAGATACAAGATCCATGGTTCTTCCTTTGGCCGTGCCCCAAGGATATGGTAAAAGAGCCCCTGGAAAAGAAGGAAGTTGGCGAAACGGACGGGGCGAACCAGGGCGCGGTTCGGGAAATGGGCGGTTTCCCGGACTTCCCGGTTTCGCGATCTTCCCCCGAGGTTCGCGGCCGGGGCGCCTGGAACGGGTTGAACCT
>CAYQBW010000538.1:0-1345 GCA_964415725.1 uncultured Planctomycetia bacterium | reverse complement strand
GTTGAACCTGCCGCCCGGGCGACAAAAGGGAGGGAGCCATGCGAATCCTTGCGGTGGCGAATCAAAAGGGAGGGTGCGGAAAGACCACGGTTGCCGTCAACCTGGCTTCCGCCCTCGCGGACCGCGGGCGGCGGGTGCTCCTGGTGGATCTCGATCCCCAGGCGCACGCCACGGCCGCCCTGGGGGTGGACCCCGCGGAAGTCCACCAGAATCTCTACGACGTCCTCACCGCCTCCGAGGACCGTCAAGTTACGCTGGATAGAATTCTCATCGAGAGGGGCGAAAACCTCTTCCTCGCCCCGTCGGCGGTCTTTCTCTCCGCCGTGGAGCAGGAACTCTCCGGGGTCCCCGGCCGGGAGGAAAGGCTCCTCAAGGCCATCCGGGGCCTGGACCAGTTCTTCCGCTACATCATCCTGGACTGCCCGCCTTCCCTGGGGCTTCTCACCTTCAACGCCCTGAGAGCGGCCGGCGAGGTCCTGGTGCCCGTGGAGCCCAGCAGTTTCTCCTTGAGGGGAATCCAACTCCTCCAGGACTCGGTGGAGATCCTGGAGAACGCCAGCGGCCACGACTTGCGGGTCTACCCCATCGCCAACAACATCAACCTCCGGACCCGGTTCGGACGGGCCGTCCTCGAAGAGATCCGCCAGCGCTTCGGGGAAAGGGCCATGAAGACCATCATTCCCCCGAGCACCCGGGTCAAGGAGGCCGCCGCCCTGGGCAAGCCCCTGACCTGGTTCGATCCCAGCAACTCCGCCACCCGGGCCTTCAAGAACCTGGCCTGGGAGATCCTGGCCCAGGAGGAGGAACCGGAGATCAAGGCCCTGGAGGAACGGCTCGAATCCCAGGCCTCTCCCCACCTGGTGGAAGAAGGCAAAGTGCTCTTCCGCTTCCGGGATCCCCAGGCTTCCACGGTTTACGTGGTGGGCGAGTTCAACAACTGGACCCCCAACCAGGAGGCCCGGATGGAGCCCAAGGGACAGGGCCTGTTCGAGACCCGGATCGACCTGGAGCCGGGGATCTACCAATACCGGTTCATCGTGGACGGCCGGTGGGTGGAGGACCCGGAAAATCCCAGGACCGCGCCGGCGCCTTTCGGTGGAGTCAACTCGGTCCTGGAGGTCCGGGGAGAAAAAGAGAAGGCCCAGGAAGAAGCCGAAACCGCCTCCTGACCCGGGACTTGCCATGGGGGAAGGACCGGAAAAGCGCGCTCCCTCCAAGGAGCCCAGGAGGTCGCTCAACGATTTCGCCCACCTCTTCCTGACCCGTCCCGGGGGCGGATCCTTCGCCTTCTCCCCGTCCCTTTGCCGGCCCTCCCCGGGACGGGTCAGGAAGAGGTGGGCGAAAT
>CAYQBW010000537.1:0-2743 GCA_964415725.1 uncultured Planctomycetia bacterium | reverse complement strand
TCACGGGAACCGCGGCTGGAGGCTCCTTCGGGGCGGCCCTGGCGGGCGGGGCCGACGTGAACGGCGACGGGAAGAACGATCTGGCCGTGGGCGCCCCCCTGACTTCCAGCGGGCTCGGGGCGGTCCAGGTCTTCAACCTTGCCGGCGGGAAGAGCCTGCTCTCCCTTTCCGGAAAGGCGGCGGGGGGCAAATTCGGTTTTTCCATCGCCTTGCCGGGGGACCTGGACGGGGACGGGAATTCGGAGGTGGCCGTGGGATCGCCCCAGGCCGGAGGGAGGGGGCTGGTCCAGGTCTTTTCCGGGAAGGGCGGCAAACCGCTCTTCCAGGTCGCGGGAGCCAATACGGGAGACCGGTTGGGATTCGCCCTGGCGCCCGCCGGGGACGTGGACCTGGACGGGATTCCGGACCTGCTCGCCGGAGCTCCCGGCGAAGGGCCGGGAGGGACCACCCGTTTCCTGGGCGGAAAAACGGGCCGGCTCCTTCACCTCGTGCAGGGAGCGGCAGGCGGTGAGCTTGGGAAGGCCCTGGCACTTGCGGGAGATCTCAACAAGGACGGTTTCTCCGACCAGCTTCTCGGCGAACCGGGGTTCCACTCCAAGGCGGGCCGGGTCCGGGCCCTTTCGATGGCCTACCTCCTTTCGGGGGGCAAGACCTCCATCTCCCTTGCCGCCGGGGGAACCCAGGTCCTCTTCTTCCGGCCCGGGACCGCCCAGGCGGGGAAGACCTACCTGCTCCTGGGATGCACCACTCCGGCGGGTTCCGGGATCCGGCTTGGGGCCGTCACTCTCCCTCTGGCGCGGGATTCCTACATGGACCTGACCATCCTCGGGGCCAACTCGTCTTACTTCTCCGCCAGCCTGGGAACGGTCAACGCCCTGGGCTACGGGATCATCTACATCCATATCCCAAAGGGCCTTCCCCTCTCCCTGGCGGGCACCCTGCTCCGGCACGCCTGCCTGGTGATCTCCAAGGGAGGGACCTTCGATCTGGCCTCCAATCCCGAGGTGCTTCTGCTTACCCCCTAGACCCCCCGGGAGCGGGGAGAGAACATGCGGCCCATCATGATCAGACCACTCTTCCCCGTCCTTTCGGCTTTCCTCCTGCTTCCCCTTCTTCCCGCCCAGGGAAGGCGCCTGGTGGGAAGGGACTTCGCCACCAGGTCCACCGTCCTCGCCCGGGAGGGCATGGCCGCCACGAGCCAGCCCCTGGCGACCCAGGCGGCCCTCTGGATCCTCCGCAGGGGCGGCACCGCCGTGGACGCGGCCATCGCCGCCGACGCGGTCCTGGGCCTGGTGGAGCCCACGGGCGCCGGGATCGGCGGGGATCTCTTCGCCCTGGTCTGGGACGCCAGGAAAAAGAAACTCCACGGCCTCAACGCCAGCGGCCGCTCCCCGGCCTCCCTCACCCTGGACTACCTGACGAAGGTGAAGAAGCTGAAGCGCATGCCTTCCCTCGGTCCCCTGCCCGTGACCGTGCCGGGGTGCGTGGACGGCTGGTTCGAACTGCACCGCCGCTTCGGAAGGCTCCCCATGAAGGAGATCCTGGCGCCCGCCATTTCCTATGCCCGTAAGGGATTTCCCCTGACCCGGATCATCGCCTACTACATGCGCTCCAACTGCCGCGTCCTCCGCCGCTTCCCCGGCTTCGCCGAGACCTTCATGCCAGGAGGGCGCGCCCCAAGAGAGGGGGAGGTCTTCAGGAACCCCAGGCTCGCCGCCACCCTTGAGAAGATCGCCGAGGGCGGCCGGGACGCCTTCTACAAGGGAGAGATCGCGAAGAAGATCGAGGCCTACATGAAGGCCAACGGGGGATTTCTTACGGCGGCGGACCTGGCGGCCCACCATTCCGAGTGGGTCGAGCCCGTCTCCACCACCTACCGGGGCTACCGGGTCTGGGAGCTTCCCCCCAACTGCCAGGGCATCGCCGTCCTCCAGATGCTCAACATCCTGGAGGGCTACGACATCGCCGGGATGGGGTTCGGGTCTCCCGCATACGTCCACCTCCTGGTGGAGGCCAAGAAGCTCGTCTACGAGGACCGGGCCCGCTACTACGCCGACCCGGATTTCGCAAGGATCCCCCTGGCCGGGCTCCTCTCCAAGGCCTACGCGGCAAAGCGCAGGAAGCTCATCGACATGGAAAGGGCTTCCGCGCGGGTGGAGGCGGGAAACCCGGCCCTGGAGAAAGGGGACACGGTCTACCTGGCCGCGGCCGACGGCGAGGGGAACATGGTCTCCCTCATCCAGAGCAAGTATATGGGCATGGGCTCGGGTATGACGCCGGGAGACCTGGGCTTCGTGCTCCAGGACCGGGGGGCGCTCTTCGACCTTCACAAGGGGAGGCCCAACACCTACGCCCCCCGGAAGCGCCCCTTCCACACCATCATCCCGGGCTTTCTCACCAAGGAGGGCGAGGCCCTCATGGCCTTCGGCGTCATGGGGGGAGCCATGCAGCCCCAGGGACAGGTGGAGGTGCTGGTGAACCTGATCGACTTCGGCATGGACCTCCAGGAGGCGGGCGACGCCCCCCGGGTCCGCCACGTGGGCTCCTCCCAGCCCACGGGGGAGCGCGCCCGCGGCGGGGGAACGGTCCTCCTGGAGCCGGGTTTCACCGAGGGCCTGAAGGAGGCCCTGGAGAAGATGGGGCACCGCGTCCGGATCCGGCGCGGCGGGTTCGGCGGGTACCAGGCCGTCCTGAGAAGGGTAAAGAGCCGGGTCTACCTGGGGGCCTCGGAGTCCCGCAAGGA
>CAYQBW010000536.1:576-2751 GCA_964415725.1 uncultured Planctomycetia bacterium | reverse complement strand
CCCGGCCACGAGGACCACGTCCCCTTCGCGGACATCCTTGGAGACGAACTCCTTCGGAAGGATTCCCACGCACCCGCAATAGACGAGGGGGTTGCCGGCGTAACCCTCGTCGAAGGAGAGGGAGCCGTTCACCGTGGGGATCCCCATGGGGTTCCCGTAGTCCCTCACGCCTGCCACAACTCCCTCCAGGATCCTCCGGGGATGGAGGACTCCCTCGGGAAGGCGGGAGGCATCCATATCCGGTGGAGCAAAACAGAAGACGTCCAGGTTGGCCACGGGGCGGGCCCCGAGCCCGGTTCCCATGATGTCCCGGATCACGCCCCCGATCCCGGTCCCGGCCCCCCCGAAGGGCTCGATGGCCGAGGGGTGGTTGTGGGTCTCCACCTTGATGCAGAGGGCCTGGTCCCCGTGGAAGTCCACGACGCCGGCGTTGTCCTCGAAGACGCTGAGGCACCAGGGCTTGTCCAGCTCCCTGGTCACGGCGGCGATCGTGGAGGCAAGGAGGTTGTCGTAAACCTTTCCTTCGTATTCCACCACCCCCGTCAAGGTCTTGTGCTTGCAGTGTTCCGACCAGGTCTGGGCCAGGGTCTCCAGTTCCACGTCCGTCGGGTCCCTCCCCTCCCGGGCGAAGTGTTCCTGGACGGCCCGCATCTCCTCCAGGGAAAGGGAGAGGATCCGCTCCCGGCTGAGCCTTTCCAGGTCGGGGTCCTCCAGGCCGGCCAGGGGCACCCGCTCGGCCCTGGGAAGGGCCTTCCCGGCGGGGCCGGGAATCTCTTGGGGCGCCCGGCCCGGGAGGATCCTTTCGATCACCTCGTTGGCCAGAACCTTTCCCGCCCGGGAAGCAATCTCCTCCGGGGCCAGGGGGGAATGGACCAGGTAGGCCCGGTAGGTGGCGGTCCTCTCCAGGACGATCCCCATGTCCCGGAGGGCCAGGACGGTGGAATGGGCCACCGGGTCCATCACGCCCGGGCGGCGGATCACGCTGAGGCGGACGCCTTCCTCCGGGGCAAGGGGGGCGCCGGGGGGAAGAATCCGGAATTCCTCCGTCACGGGATCGCAGAGGAGCTCCGAAGCGGCCCGGACGGCATCTTCCCGGGAGAGGCTTTCCGGCAGGAGCGTCCCCCGGATGGTCCGAACCTCCCGCACCTCCTGGAGGCCGGCCTGCCGGAGGGCCCGGAGGGCGGAGAACCCCTGGGGATCGGGGATCCCGGGTTTATAGAACACTTCGATTCGCCAGGCCTTCATGGCGCGCCTTTCCCGGCCCCCTCCTGGAAGGGGCCGTCGAAAGGACCTTCCCTATAGGACCGTTCCCCCCGGATCAAGACGAGTTTCCCAGGTTGAACTTTTTCCCAAGGCTCCTAGAATCCCGGGTTTCGAGCCGAAAGGGCCAGGATGAACCCGAGCAAAACGGCACCGGGGCCGGAACGGGGCGGGGGCAAGGACGCCTTGGAACGGGTCCGTCCCGGGAAGGCCTCACGGGAGGCATCCGCCTGGAGGGGTGGAGCATGGTGAAGAAAAAGAAAAAAGGCGGGTCCAGCCAGATCCAGGAGAAGCCGGGGCTGGCCTTCGAACGGCCCATCCTGGAGATGGAACAGAAGATCTCCGAGCTGAAAAGCCTGGCCGCCTCGACCCAGTTCGACTTGAACGGGGAGATCGTCGCCCTCGAGGACCGGCTGAAGAAGAAAATGCAGGAGGTCTACTCCAAGTTGACCCCTTGGGACCGGGTCAACGTGGCCCGCCACCCGGACCGGCCCGTGACGGGAGACTACATCCGGGTCATGCTGGACGAGTTCCTCGAGCTCCACGGCGACCGCTTGTTCGGGGAGGACAAGGCCATCGTCACCGGGCTGGCTCGAATGGATGGGGTCCGCTTCCTCCTGGTGGCCCACCGGAAGGGCAAGGACACCAAAGAGCGGCTGGAGTGCAACTTCGGTTGCGCCCATCCCGAGGGCTACCGGAAGGCCCTGGACAAGATGCGCCTGGCGGAAAAACTGGGCATCCCCATCGTCACCCTGATCAACACCCCCGGCGCCTACCCGGGAATCGGCGCGGAGGAGCGCGGCCAGGCCCGGGCCATCGCCCTGAACATCATGGAGATGTTCCGGCTGAAGGTCCCCATCGTGTGCGTCGTCATCGGGGAGGGCGGTTCCGGCGGGGCCCTGGGGATCGGCGTGG
>CAYQBW010000536.1:0-566 GCA_964415725.1 uncultured Planctomycetia bacterium | reverse complement strand
ATATTACTCCGTCATCTCCCCGGAGGGTTGCGCCGCCATCCTCTGGAAGAGCGGGGAAAAGGCGCCCGAGGCCGCGGAGGCCCTCAGGCTCACCAGCGATTACCTGCTTCGCCTCGGGGTGGTGGACGAAGTCATTCCCGAGCCTCTGGGGGGCGCCCACAGGGACCCGCGGAGCACGATTCTCTCGGTGAAACGCGCCGTTCTCAGGGACCTGGAGGAACTCCGGAAGCTTTCCGTGGAGGAACTCCTGGAGAGGCGGTTCCGGAAGTTCCGCGCCATAGGGGAGCCCGGGGTTCTGGAGGAGAAGCCCCGGGACCAGGAGGAGAAGGAGTAGACTCGGGCGCCGGGGAGACGGGACGGAGGCCGCCTTTCGAGGAAGAATCCGGGTCAACCCCAACGAGAGGAGTTCATGGGCGTAGAAGAAAACATCCGGGCGGATCGGCTTCCTCCGGAACGGCCCGGCGAGGACGCCCATGAGCACGATCATCATCGAGAGACATCGAACCCGGGAGGGTTGGAAGATCGAAGGCCGCTACCCACCGCCTGAGGAAGTGCCGAAAGCCATG
>CAYQBW010000535.1:0-2755 GCA_964415725.1 uncultured Planctomycetia bacterium | reverse complement strand
AGGCGGCGCAGGCGAACGCCGGCCCGGTTTGGGGCCGGGAATGGGAAATCATCCCCTCCCCTGGGATGATCGCGGGACGACCGTCGGGACGGCGCGTTGCGCCGTCCCTCGGGCGTCCCCTACAACGGCACGTAGGGGCCGCCGGAGCCTGCGTCGCCAAAGGCGGCGCAGGCGAACGCCGGCCCGGTTTGGGGCCGGGAATGGGAAATCATCCCATCCCCTGGGGAAATCGCGGGACGACCGTCGGGACGGCGCGTCGCGCCGTCCCTCGGGCGTCCCCTACGCCGGCACGTCCACCGGGATGGTTTTACTGGATCAGGTACCAGGTGAAGCCCTTGGCGGGGATGGTGGCGGTTAGGCGGATTTTGTATTCTCTGTCGAGTTTGTAGGGTCTGGGTTTTGTTTCGCCCCGGGAGACGAGTGCTTTGTCGGTGAGGCCGGTGTAGTAGAGGGGCACGGTTACGGTCTCGGAGATTTCTTTGTCCAGGGGGTTGAAGAGGGCCAGGAGGCCTTTTTCCTTTCCGAAGGGGTTGACGTGGAGCCAGCCGTCCAGGCGGCGGGCGTCGGCCCGGCGCAAATGGACGAGGTCGCTCTCCAGGACCTCCCGGTGGCGCTTGTACCAGGCGACCCACCGGGCCAGCATGTCCCTGGTCTCCCTGGTGTCGTAGAGTCTGATCCCCCTGTAGACGGCCTGGACTCCGGCGGAGAGGTTGGAAAACACCATTCTTTCATAGTGGTCCAGGTGCTCGTGGAGGGGCTCGATCGTGGCCGCCGCGCCGCCGCCGTGATACTGGGTCAGGGGCACGAACATCCACCCCATGCTCGGGGTCTTCTCCCAGGTGCCGTCGAAGATGTTCTGCCTGGTGTGGATCACCTGGAGGGGCCTCGGCAGGGACCAGTTGGTCTCCCTGTAGCCCATGCCGCACTTGTTGGAACCCGCCAGGTAGTAATAATCGGGCACGTCCAGGTAGATCCCCCGGCCCCGGCACCACTTGTAGAAGTCGGAGATCTCCTTCCATTGCTTCCAGCGGGAATCAGCGAGCCCCTTGTGGCCCGGGTGCTTCGTGGAGGCGCATACGTCCCCCGGGTAATTCCCGTCGTGCACCAGGAAGGTGAAACCGGTCCGCTCGAAGAAACGGTAGAGCTTGGCGAAATACTTGCGTCCCCACTCGCTCTGCAGGCAGGGCGAATTCCCGAAGGCGGGGCGCATCCCCTCCGGCATGACCACGTCGTTCCCGCCTCCCACGCGCCGGGAGGCGAGCAGCGAATACCCGCCCATCCCGATTCCCTTGCTCCGGGCGTAATCGGCGTAGGATTTCATCTTCGCCAGGTAGGCCGGGTCCTCTCTCTCCAGGTTGAATCCGCTCCCGAAGGAGAGGACCACCATCTCGAAGCCCACGTCGGCGCACTGGGCGACGGCCCTTTTCACGGTCTTCCAGTCGGAGCGCCGCACGTGCAACATCAGCGGGTTCTCCGTCACCCAGGGGGCCACGGTCCGGTAGAGCCGCCTGTGCTCCAGGCCCATCCTCTCCCTTTCGGTGGAATCGTAGGGCAAGAGAAAGGCCCGGAAGGACTCGAAGACCCCGCCCGGCGCCACCTCCTGGGCCGGCCCAAGCTCGGGCCCCACCTGGAGGAAGCAGGGGGTCTTGCGCAGGTAGTTCACCTGGGTCCGGTATTCCGGGTCCGGCGTCCAGTGGACGGACCACTTGGAAGAGTTCAGGTAGCTTCCGCCGCCGAAGGCGTATTCCGTCTCGGCCAGGAGGTTCGGGTGGGGCAGGGGAACCCCCCTGTTCTGGACACAGGAAAAATCCTCCACGGCAGCGAGGAGTTCCGACCGGAACTTGCTCACCACGATCTCTCTTTTCGTCCCGTTCCGGAGGGTGATCCATTTGCTCAGGATGGGAACCCCGTCGTAGATCTCGTAGTGGACCGAGACCCGGATCCCCTCGGCGGCGCGGCACCGGGCCAGGAAAGCCCGGAGCTTCCGCGGTTTCATCCCGGGCAGGCGGGCGGCCGCCTCCTTCTCCGTCCAATGGGGCATCTCGTAGTCCATGCGCAGGTAGACCCCGCTTGGGGGCCACTGGCAGCGCCGGTCGTAGTGCCGCACCCGCTTCCAGGGGATCCGGGCCTTGGGCTTTCCCACCTGGAAGCCCACGAACCGGAAGGCCCCGGGCACGGCATGGAGCTCGTCCAGCCAGGCCGGCTCCAGGAAAGCGTGGTCGGGCTGGCCCTTCAGGCCCCCCACCTCGTAGCGCCGCCCGTCGATCCAGACCAGGGCCTCGGGCTTCACCGCCCTGATAAGGCTCCTTCCCGTGACCAGGTCGTCCAGGGCCACGGTGGCCCCGTTGGGGGAGGTCCGGAAAATCCTCCGCACAAGCCCGTTGGAGAGGACCAGCTCCCCCGGGTGGGAGGTCCGGTAGAGACGGGCCTTCACCTTGGGAACCCGGATCAGCCAGTCCACCCGGACCTTGTCCTTGGCCGGCTCGTAGAGGGGCAGGTCCTTCAGGTCCGTTCCCCCCGCGGGAGGCTGGAGCAAAAGGAGAAAGAGAGGAAAAAAGCCTTCCGGCCGGAGCCGGAGGCCCAAGAGAAAAAGGACGTTCCGTGTCATCTCGCGTCTCACCTCTACCGGAAACCCGGGCGCCCAAGGGGGGCCGCCCGCAGGAAGACCGCCTTGGAAGGCGAAGGAACAAGGAGTATAGGTGATCCCACCCGCTCGGATCGGTCTTAATTTTTCAAGAGGCGGCCCGCCATGAAC
>CAYQBW010000534.1:1475-2757 GCA_964415725.1 uncultured Planctomycetia bacterium | reverse complement strand
TCGTAATCCACCTCCCCGCGTTTCCCCCCCTTCTTCCCTTTCCCGGGAAAATCCATCCCCAGGTGCCACTTGCCGACGCACGCCGTGTGGTAGCCCCTTTCCTCGAGGAGGCGGGCCACGGTCCACCGATCCGTCTCGATCAGGTGGGGGGACCAGCCGTTCAGGACGCCTCGCTTGAGGCGCGACCTCCAGCAGTAGCGCCCGGTCATCACGCCGTAGCGGGTGGGCGTGCACACCGCCGAGCCCGAGTGGGCGTCGGTAAACCGCATCCCTTCCCGGGCCAGCCGGTCCAGGTTGGGCGTTGGGATCCTGGAGGCCGGGTTGAAGGCCTTTACGTCCCCCCAGCCCAGGTCGTCGGCCAGGAGGAAGACGATGTTGGGCCGCCCCTCGGCGGGCCCGGTGGCCTTTCGGGGCATGGAACATCCGGAGAGAACTCCCCCGAAAACCAGGGCGCCGGCGGACAAGGCCGCCCCCTCCAGGAAACTTCTCCGGTCCAAGGGGCGGGAAGGTTTTTTGGCAGCCATGGCCGGATCCTCGTTGTCCAGCCTTCTCCCCAGGCCCCCGCGCCGCCTGCGGCGGGGACCGGCCATCCCCGGGAATCCCGGAATCCTACAAAAAACCGGGACTCTCCGGACACACGGGGATTGATCAGGTCCCTGCGGGTGGTCTACTAAGGGCTGGGCTTTTCCTTGGCGGCTCTCCAGAAAGGAGGCGGGAACGTGTCCCACCAACTCTGCCAGATGTGCCACAAGAACCCCGCCACGGTGCACGAATACATCGTGGCTGAAAAAAAGGAGAACCACCTCTGCGAGGAGTGCTACCGCAAGCTCCACCAGCAGGAGGTGACCCCCGTGATCCAGCTGGAGATCCTCCAGAAACTCCTGTTTCCCGGGGCGGCCCAGGAAAAGGGCGCCAAGAAGAAAAAAGAGCTGGTCTGCCCTTCCTGCGGGATGCGCCTGAGTGAGTTCAAGCGGCTGGGCCGGTTCGGGTGCCCCGATTGCTACGACGCCTTCGCCAAGGTCCTGGACCCCATCCTGGAGAGCATCCACGACGCCAGCAGGCACACGGGAACCGAGAGCCCCAAGCACAAGGAAGGGCTCACCACCCCCGGCTCTTTCCGGATGAAGAAGGAAAGGCTCCAGAGAGCCCTCCAGGAGGCGGTCCAGGAGGAACACTACGAGGAAGCGGCCCGGATTCGGGACGAAATCAAGCGGTTGGAGGAAGAGGAAAAAGGAAAAGACGGCGAGGGGGGAAAAGACGAGGGGGGAGAAGAATCGTGATC
>CAYQBW010000534.1:0-1465 GCA_964415725.1 uncultured Planctomycetia bacterium | reverse complement strand
AAGAGGAAGGAAAAGGATGGGGCGGCCAGGGGGGGAAGGACAAGGACCAGGGGGGAGAGGAATCGTGATCCCGACTTTACTTGCCCAGGGCGAGGGGGAGTGGCTCCGGGGAGAGGGTCCCGAATCGGACGTGGTGATGAGCACCCGGATCCGGCTGGCCCGGAACGTGCAGGGATACCGCTTCAGCACAAGGATCGAGGTGGGAGAATCCCAGGAACTCCTGGGTTTCCTCAGGGAAAAGATTCTCTCCCTGCCGGACCGGAACTTTCTCTGGGCGGACCTGCGCGACCTGGGCCCCATCGAAAGGCAGGTCCTGGTGGAACGCCACTTGATCAGCCGGGAACACGCCTCCGGTCAAGGGCCCCGGGGCGTGGCCGTGGAACCCGGGGAGAGACTGGGAATCATGGTGCTGGAGGAGGATCATCTCCGGCTCCAGGTGCTCCTTTCGGGCCTGGACGTGGAAAAAGCGTGGAAGGAGATGTCCGCCCTGTCCTCTGCCCTGGCAGAAAGGATTCCCTTCGCCTGGGACGAGCGGTTCGGCTTTCTCACGGCCTGCCCCACCAACGTGGGCACGGGCCTTCGGGTCTCCGCCATGCTCCACCTGCCGGGCCTGGTGATCTCCCGGCAGATCGAGAAAGCCACCCAGACGGCCCAGAAGATCCACATGGCCGTGCGGGGCCTCTACGGCGAAGGCTCCCGGCCGGCGAGCGACCTCTTCCAGGTCTCCAACCAGGTCACCCTGGGGCGGACCGAGGCGGACATCTGCGCCGAGTTCCAGGAAGTGGTGGAAAAGATCGTGGCCTGGGAGAGAGAGACGAGAAACCAGCTTCTGGCCGAGAGAAGGACCGAGCTGGAAGACCAGGCCTCCCGTTCCATGGGAATCCTGGAGCGGGCCCGGACCATGACCTCCGAGGAGGCCCTCCAGCATCTCTCCCGCCTCAGGCTGGGCATCCACCTGGGTCTTGTGGAAAACCTTTCCCTGGCCAAACTCAATCGTATCTTCCTCTGGGTGCAACCTGGGCACCTCCAGAAAGAGGCGGGAAAGGCCCTGGATCCCCAGGAAAGAGATATTTTGAGGGCCGAGAAACTGCGGGAATTGATGCCCTGAGCCGGGAAGGGGGGGATCGCCCCCTGGCAATCCCCGGGTTCGGGGGTAAACCTGGGCTGGAAGGGAAGACGAAAGTAGAAGAAGCCTTCCCCTGGGGGAGCGGGCGGCCTCGGATCTGGATCAAAAATTCATAAGAGGAAAAAAGATATGTTCGATCGCTTCACGGACCGAGCGAAGAAGGTGATGACCCTGGCGCGCCAGGAGGCCACCAGGTTCAACCACGAGTACATCGGCACCGAACACATCCTCCTGGGCCTGGTCCCGGAGGGAAGCGGCGCGGCCGCCACAGTCCTCCGGGACCTGGGCGTGGATCTCGACAAGCTCCGCCAGGCGGAGGAGAACATGGTCAAACAAGGC
>CAYQBW010000533.1:0-2758 GCA_964415725.1 uncultured Planctomycetia bacterium | reverse complement strand
GGGGGAAGATGGTTTCGATGAGTCGTGGGAGGCCTTTCTCAAGAGCGTCTCCCTCGAAAAACCGGAGGAATGGGAGACGGGGAAATCTCTCCTTTCCCTCTGGCCGGTCCTCCTGGGCTTCGGATTGATGTTCCTGTTGGCAGGGGGAAGGTATATGGCCTATCGAGAACGGACCCGGGCCGAAATCCAGGGGTAGACGCGGGGGAGCGCTTTGGGGATTCGGCGCTCCTACCAGGTGAAGACCAGGACGTCCCGGTTCACGCCGTCCACGCCGGCGGCCCAGCCCCCCGAGGGAAGAGGCACGGGTGAGACCTGGTGCATGCCGTCGGCGTTCCAGCCCTTGCCGGAAGCGCCCAGGACGGGGGTCATGGGGACTTCCTTTTCGGCGTATCGAGTGGGGGTGAGGACCGTCACCAGGAAGGCCCTGAGCCTGTGCCCGTAGTGGGGGAAGGCGTCCTGGGCGTAGCGGATGACCCGCTTTCCCTCCACCACGACCCTCCCGCCGGGACGGGCCCGCCTGCGGTCCCCCGAGACGATGGGGCTCGCCGGATGCTTCCGGTAGGGGCCCCTGAGCTTGTCGGCGAAGAAGAGGTCCAGGATGTCGTTTTCGGGGTAGGAGGTGTAGATCCACCACTTGCCCCCGTAATGGAAGATGGAGGAGTCCACGTAATGGGCTCCCTGGAGGAGGTTGCCCGCGTATTTCCACTTGTCCGGGAAGGGGGCCCCCTCGTAGAGGCGGACCGAGCGGTCCTGGTTGCTTTCGGGCACCATGTACCACTTGCCCTTCCAGCGGAAGACATTGGGATAGGAGAGGTGGAAGGGCTCCTTCAGGACGTCTTTTCCGTATTTCCAGTGCAGGAGGTCGGCGCTTCGGGCGTACCCGATCTCCCCCCGGCCGCTCTTTTGGTTCAGGATCTCGAAGAAGAGATACCAGGTGGAACGGTCCCTCAGAAGGAAGGGGTCGGCCACGCCTTCGGCGGGGACGTCCGTCACGTCCGCGGCGGTCAAGACCGGCTGCTTCACTCCCGGCCAGGGAGAAAGGGAGAGGGGCGACTTCCCCCGGTAGATTCCGATGGACCAGGTGGTCCGCCGGGAAACGAAAGGAAGGTCGAACCTGGAGCCCAGGTAGAAGCCGGCGGCCAGGCCGAGAAGGGCGAAGAGAACGCAGAGAAGAAGGGCCCGGGTTTTCATGTTCCGCCTTCCGGTTTCAAGGGATCTCCAGGACCTTGGGAAGGCGGGTCAGGTTCTCCGTTCCTCCCGGGCCGATCCAAAGGAGGTCCTCCAGGCGGACTCCTCCCCTGCCCTGGTAGTAGAGGCCCGGTTCCACCGTGACCAGGTCCCCTTCCTCCAGGGTTCCCTCGCAGTCGGAGATCCGGGGCGCCTCGTGGATCTCCAGGCCCACGCCGTGGCCTGTTCCGTGGAAGAAACCCTGCATGCGCCCCTCCTGGAGGCCCGTTGGGAAGCCTTCCCTGGTGAAGAAATCCTTGATGGCCTGGTGGATCTCCCTTACCGGCGCGCCCGGTTTGAGCATGGAGATCCCCAGTTCCTGGCCCCGGCGGACCGTGTCGTAGAGACGTTTCTGGTCCGGCGTGGCCTTCCCCTTGAGCACGGTCCGGGTCATGTCGGCGAAGTAGTAGGTGGTGAGGCTCCTGGGAAAAACGTCCAGGATGATGAAGGTCCCCGCCCGCAAGGGACCGGAGCCTTCGTCGTGGGGGTCGCAGGCCTGTTCCCCGCCGGCGGCGATGGTGCCGAAGCTGAAGCACTCCCGCTCCACCAGGGCCTTCTGGATCTCGGCCTTCACCCGCTCGGAGGTGAGGGGTTCCCCGTCCAGGTAGAGGACCCCGTCCTTGCCGGGGCTGGATGCGGCGATCAGGTCCATGCCCTTTTGGGCGGCCTCCTCGTTGGCCTCCTGGACCCGGCGGATCTTTTCCACTTCGCCGGCTTCTTTTCTCCGGCGCTCCGGCGCGGGGCTTCCCGAGAGAACATCCACCCGGAACCCTTGTTCCTGGAGCCATCGGCCCGGCCCCATGGGAAAGGAGGAGGGCACTGCGAAGGCCTGGAGGCCCCTTTCCTTCATCCAGGCGGCCGCCGAGGCCAGGGCGTCGGTCCTTGGGGCGCCTTCTTTCTTCAGGCGCTCCTGGATCTCCATGAACCGGACCACCTGGTCGGCTTTGGAGTGCTTGCGGGCCCGGTCGAATTCCAGGTCCGAGGCAAAGAGGATCTTTTCCCCCGAGGGAAGGAGGAGAAAGACGAAAGGGTCCGGGGCGGGAAAGCCGCTCAGGTAGAGAAGGTCCGCGTCCTGGAGGGAAGAGGCGAAGAAAAGGAGGGGTTGGGGCTGGTTCATGGGTGTCTTTCCGGATCGTGGCGCCCGGCTCTTGGGACCCCCAGGGCCTGCGCCGCCAGCCTTGGGGCCTTGTTTTTGAAGGACCTACAAGATCTTGGGTTTTTTTTGAAAAAGTTCTTTTCTTCCTCCTGTCCCATCTTTACACTTCCCCCCGGTTGGGCGGTTCCGCCAATGGGAGGGGAACCGCAAAACAAGGGATGGGACGGCCGCCGGTCTGGGCGTTCCTGCAAGCAGGCTTCCAAGCGAAAACCCCAATCAGTCCACCTTCCCCGATCCGGGCCGGCGCCGTCTTTCCCGTTCCCCTTCTTCCTCTTTTTCCCCGGGCTCGGTGCTTTTTCTTTTCTGGTCTTCGCCCGGGGCCTTTGAAGACGCACTCCGGCCGTTCCAGAGGGGGAAGGGGGGGTAAGAAGGGGG
>CAYQBW010000532.1:981-2762 GCA_964415725.1 uncultured Planctomycetia bacterium | reverse complement strand
TCACGTCCTGGGGGGTGACCCAGCCCCTTCCCTTGAGGAAGGCCCGGGCCCGGGCGGCGCGGCAGAGGAAGATGGAGGCCCTTGGGGATGCGCCATACCGAATGAGCGGGGCAAGCTCGGCGAGTCCCTTCTCGGCTGGCCTGCGGGTGGCGTGGACCAGCTCCACCACGTAGGCCTTGATCTTGTCGTCCAGGTAGACCGCGTCCAGGAGTTTCCTGAGCTCCAGGATCTTCTCCAGGGTGGTGACCTGCCGGGCCCGGGGAGTCTCCTGGGTGGCGGCCATCCTGTCCACGATTCGGGTCTCCTCCTCCTTGTCCGGGTAGTCCACCACGATCTTCAGCATGAACCGGTCGAGCTGGGCCTCGGGAAGGGGATAGGTTCCCTCCTGTTCGATGGGGTTCTGCGTGGCCAGGACCAGGTAGGGAGAGGGAAGGGCCCGGGTCTCTCCCCCGAGAGTAACCTGCCTTTCCTGCATGGCCTCCAGGAGGGCGGACTGCACCTTGGCGGGCGAGCGGTTCACCTCGTCGGCCAGGACCAGGTTGGCGAAAAGGGGCCCGAGCTTCAGATTCCACTCCCCGCTGGCCGGGTTGTAGACGTGGGTCCCCGTCAGGTCCGCCGGGAGGAGATCGGGGGTGAACTGGATCCGCTTGAAGCTCCCGCCCACGGCCTGGGCCAGGGTGCTCACTGCCAGGGTCTTGGCCAGGCCCGGGACCCCTTCCAGGAGGACATGGCCGTCGGCCAGAAGCCCCGTCACCAGGCCTTCCACCAGCTTCTTCTGGCCCACGATGACCCGGCCCATCTCCTGGAAGAGGTCCTCCAGGGATTCCCGTTCCTTCCGGATTCTCTCCGAGATTTCCGTCACGTCCGCCATGTTCCGCCTCCAGGCCTCTTTCGATCCCCTTTTGAATGGGAGATACGTTCCGGGAAGGGCAAGTGTAAGTTCCACGTTTCCCGAAACCTACGCGTTCCCCCGGGAAAGGGCTTTCTTTTTTCTCCATGCATTCTCCCCCCCCATGCGCTATTCCTTTGGAAAAGGAGGCGCCTTGATTCCCCTTCGAGACGAGAATCCCAGCAGGAATCCCCCTTACGTGGTGTGGGCCTTGATCGCGGCCAACGCCCTGGTCTTCCTCCTGGAATTGAGCCTTCCCCCCGACAAGCTCCAGGAATTCTTCGTACTCTTCGGCATCGTGCCGGCCCGTTTCACCCACCCCGAATGGGCCCGGGCCCTGGGGATCCCCGTGGACGACTGGTGGCCCTTCCTCACGAGCCTTTTCATCCATGGAGGGTGGTTCCACATCATCGGCAACATGTGGTTCCTTTGGGTCTTCGGCGACAACGTAGAAGACCGGATGGGCCACGGGCGGTTTCTCCTGTTCTACATCCTTTGCGGGGTGATCGCCGGTTTCGCCCACCTGGTGACCAATCCCACCTCAACCATCCCCGCCTTCGGCGCCTCCGGCGCAATCTCCGGCGTACTGGGCGCCTACCTCATCTTCTTTCCCCGCGCCCGGGTGCTGGTACTCTTCCCCCTCCTCATCTGGCCCTTCCTCTTCGTTCTTCCCGCTTCCATCTTCCTTGGACTCTGGTTCTTCATCCAGTTCTTCAGCGGGACCTTCTCCCTCCTGGCTCCTTCCGAGGGGGGAGGGGTCGCCTGGTGGGCCCACATCGGCGGCTTCATCGCGGGCTTGAGCCTGGCGCCCTATTTTCTCCCGCGGCGAAAACTCCGTTGACAAGGCGACTTCCTCTCCGCCTCAAGAGGACGTCCCCGCCCTCCCGAGAGT
>CAYQBW010000532.1:0-971 GCA_964415725.1 uncultured Planctomycetia bacterium | reverse complement strand
AATCCAGGACGCGAGAGGGCGAAAAAGAGGTCTTTTATCCCTCTTGATCTTTTTTTCCGGAGGCGCCCCAGGTGACGAGAAAACCACCACCCCCAAGGTTCCACCGGCCTGGGGCCATCCGCCCCCGCCCCGGCGGATTCACCCTGGTGGAACTCCTCATCGTGGTGGCCATCATCGCCGTCCTGGCCTCCATCGCAGTCCCCCGCTACGAGGCGGCGGTGAACAACGCCAAGGTCATCCGGACCATCTGCGACCTGAAGACCATCTCCAGGGCCATCGAGATGTATATGCTCACCAACGGCAAATATCCCGACTCCCTGGCGGAGGTGGGTTACGGCGAGCGGACGGACCCGTGGGGCCACAAGTACCAATACGTGAACATCCAGGCCAAGATCAACTCGGGTGATCCGAGATGGGACGCCCAGGGAAACTGGGTGGGAAACGGCGGCGGAGGAGGCCTTCCGGGGATCCCCCCGGACGAGATGGTCCTCACCCAATCCGCCCTGGAAGCGGCGGCGGAAAAACCCATCCGAAAGAACGGCGCCCTCTTTCCCCTCAATTCGGACTTCGACCTCTACAGCCTGGGCCTGGACGGCCTGACCTGCCCCAAGATCACGGCCCCCGCCAGCCTGGACGACGTCATCCGGGCCAACAACGGGCGCTTCTTCGGGCTGGCTTCCCGCTACTGACCCGGAAAGGACCGCTCCCGCGCTTCTCCAAACTTCCCATGCCATGGCGGTTTCCACCCATTCTCAAGGCCCGGATGAGGGGGGTCGAAAAGACGGAGGAACCCTTCCCCGGGGAAGGGGGCACGGGTTCCGTGAAAGCCAAGAAAGGATCTACCCGGACAACCTTCGGGCCCAAGCCAGGGAGAACGGCATGAGGAACGACCCTTCCGGCGGCCTCGCCACGCAGGATCCGCCCGTCCACCCGGACACCCGTCCTTTCACGGTGGCGCCCACCCCGCCGGA